>DATFPJ010000198.1:0-10475 GCA_035264865.1 Solirubrobacterales bacterium | reverse complement strand
GCTGTTCATCGCGCCGGCCGTCAACTCCTACAAGCGCTATGCGGCGGAGAGCTGGGCGCCGACCTCGGTCTCCTGGGGCCGGGACAACCGGACCTGCGGCTTCCGGATCGTCGGGCACGGCCAATCGCGGCGCGTCGAGTGTCGGATTCCCGGGGCCGACGCGAATCCCTACCTGGCCTTCGCCGCCCTCCTCGCCGCCGGCCTCGACGGCATCGAGAACGGCACAGACCCGGGGCCGGAGCTGAAGGGCAACGCCTACGAGGCGGCCGAAGCGGAGCCGTTCCCGGCCTCGCTGCGGGAGGCGAAGGAGCTCTGGGACACAAGCGACTGGGTCAAGTCGACATTCGGCGAGGCCGTCCACAATCACTACTCGAACTACGCGCGCTACGAGCAGCAGGAGTTCGACCAGGTGGTGACGGACTACGAGCGCCGCCGGATGTTCGAGAGGGGCTAGCCGGCCACCAGGCCACCCGCTTCATGAAACGGGTTGCGCCTGACGGCGCACCCTCGCATCAGGGGCGAAGCCCCGAGCGGTTGTGAAGCGTGGCCGCTTGTGGCCGCGATCTTGTGGCGAAGCCTTCAGCCGCTTAGATTTGCGGCGGGAGTGGTGAAGTGAACCCGCCGGAGACGAAGTACGCGCGCAGCGGCGATCTCAGCATCGCCTACCAGGTGGTGGGCGACGGGCCGCTGGACCTCGTCCACATCCCCGGGTTGCTCTCCCATCTCGATCTCGCCTGGGAGCACCCGAAGTACCGCCGCTTCATGGAGCGGCTGTCCGCGTTCGCCCGCGTGCTCGTCTACGACAAGAGGGGTTGCGGCCTCTCCGATCCCGTGTCCGAGCCGCCCTCGGTGGAGGAGCGGATCGACGACACCCGGGCGGTGATGGACGCCGAAGGGGTCGAGAGCGCGGCGGTCTTCGGCTGCTCGGAGGGAGCGGTGCTCTCGGCCTTCTTCGCCGCCGCACATCCCGACAGGGTCAGCCACGCCGTTCTGTACGGCAGCTTCGCGCGGCTCACGCCGGACCCGCCGGACTACCCGTGGGACGTCCTCGACATCCAGGATGCCGACGAGATGGTCAGGGTGTTTCGGGAGACGATGAAGGACGGCTGGGGCGAAGGCGTGACCCTCGTGCTGCTCGCGCCGAGCCTGCTCGGGACCGACGAGCGAGCCTGGTGGGGGAGGTATGAGCGGGGAGCGATGAGCCCGCGGAGCATCGAGACGCTGATGCTCTCCAACGTCGAGCTCGACCTTCGTGAGGTTCTGCCGGTGATCAGCATCCCCACGCTCGTGATGCACCGGGACGGCGACACCATCCCCTTCGGCGGCGGCAAGTACGTGGCGGACCACATCCCGAGCTCACGCTTCGTCGAGCTGCACGGCGAGGACCACTGGCCCTGGGTCGGGGACCCCGACGAGGTCTGCGATCACGTGGAGGAGTTCCTCACCGGCCATCGGTCAGAGCGGCCGGCCGACCGCGTGCTCGCCACGGTGATGTTCACGGACATCGTCGGCTCGACGGAACGGGCCAGCGAGCTCGGCGACCGCCGCTGGCGCGTGCTGCTGGACGAGCACGAGCGCCTCACGAGGAGCGAGCTCGAGCGGCACCAGGGGGTCGAGGTGAAGACGACGGGCGACGGCGTCCTCGCCACGTTCGACGGCCCCGCCCGCGCGATCCGCTGCGCGACCTCGGTCGCCTCGGCCACCGAGCGAATCGGGCTGCCCGTAAGGGTCGGCCTGCACACGGGCGAGTGCGAGCGCCGGAACGGCGACATCGGCGGCATCGCCGTTCACATCGGCGCGCGCGTGATGGCGGAAGCAGGCCCGGGCGAGGTCCTCGTCTCGCGAACCGTCAAGGACCTGACCGTGGGCTCAGACATCTCCTTCGAGGAGCGCGGCGCCTGCGAGCTCAAGGGCGTGCCCGGCGAGTGGGAGCTGTTCGCGGTTACGGCCGCCTAGGCGGGAGCGCCGACCGGCGGAGTGGTGATTCCGGCGGCTGATCGGGCGCGCTCCGGCTCGCCGACGACGATCACGCGGCACGGCCGCTCCGCGAGCACGGTCTGAAGCGTCTTGCCGTAGAGGGGGGCACCGTTGCGGTAGCGCAGTCCCATGACCAGGGCGCTCGCCTTCAGCTCTCGCGCCTCCTCGGCGATCGAGTGGCCGGCCTGGTTCGGCCGCACCCTGTGGACGTGACCGCTCGCTCGCAGCCCGCCCATCAGCTTGGCCTGCTCGATCTTCGACTGGGCCCGCTCCTCCTGCGTGTCTAGCTCGGCATCGAGAGGCAGGTGGCTCGGCACGGTGACGACGGAGATCACGTGGATCGCGCGGCGACGCTTCGCCGCCAGCTTGACGGCGGTCGCCATGGTCTGCTCCGAGAACGGCTCGTCGTCCTCGAAGGCGACCAGGACGCTCTTGTATTCGACCTCCTCCACGCCCAGCGGCTCCGGCAGCAGCACCTTGTGCGTCTGCGTGGGGGAGAGCCCCTGGGAGCGCCGGTAGAGCAGGTAGATCGAGATGCCGAACAGCATCCAGATCGCGCCGATCACCAGGGTGCGTGGGTTGAGCGCCATCACGACGATCCAGGCGGCGAAGGTCCCGAATCCGCCGAACAGGGCCGTCAGCGGCAGATCGAAGCCGAACGCCCGCACGCTCCCCGGCGGCTTCCACGCGCGCTCCTTGTCCGGATACCGCCGGCGCAGCCGGATCACCGAGATGTGGGCGATCGTGAAGGAGAGCATCGCGCCGAAGGAGTAGAGCGTGGCCAGGAGCTCGGTCTCGCCCGGCAGCATCGTGATGATCGCGATTCCCGAGAAGATCAGGATCGCCACGTAGGGGGTCCTGAAGCGCGGATGCACCTGCCGGAGCCGCTCCGGCAGCTGGCGGTAGTGCCCCATCGAGAAGGTCAGGCGCGAAACCCCGATCAGCCCGGCGTTGGTCGCGATCAGCAGGATGACCGCCGCGAGGACGCCGACGTAGTAGCGGAGGGCGTTGGTGAGTCCCCCGCTCAACCCCAGGTTCTCGACGATTCCGAGCACGGGGTCGTCGGCGAACTTGGTGCCGAGGTCGGTGCTGAAGTGCCCGGCCGTCTCGTGGACCGGCATGGCCGACAGGGCGATCAGCGGCAGCAGGGCATAGAGCCCGAGCACGGCGACGACGGTCAACCCGACGCCGCGCGGGATCGTCTTGGAGGCGTCCTTCGCCTCCTCGGACATGTTCGAGATGGTCTCGATCCCGGTGTAGGCGATCATCCCGACCGCGATTCCGAGCAGGAAGTCCCCCCAGCTCGGGGCAACCCCCAGGTGGACGTTGTCGACCAAGATGTCCGGGCTGAGGACGAGGACGACCCCGATCGCGACGAGGATCACCTGCGTGCACAGGTCCGCGATCGCGAGGATCAGATTGAGCCTCGTCGACTCCTGCGTCCCCTTCACGTTGATGGCCGCGAGGAAGACGACCACGGCGATGCCGCCGATGATGTCGCCGGGGGAGTCGCCGAGCCAGGGCCAGAACACCGCGAGGTAGTGCGGCACGAAGAAGGCCGAGATCGCGACCGTGATGATGTAGTTGAGCATCTGCCCCCAGGCCGCGAAGAAGCTGATCAGCTCGTTGAACGCGTGCCGGGCGAAGCTCGCCGAGCCCCCGGCCTCGGGGAACATGACCGTCGCCTCCGCGTAGGTCGCCGCCGTCGCCATGAAGATCAGGCCGGCGATCACGAATGCGACCGGCGTCAGCCCGAGGGCGAAGGCGGCAGTGACGCCGAGCGCGTAGTAGATCGACGAGCCCACGTTGCCGTAGGCCGCCGAGAAGAGCGCGCCCACTCCGTGGACACGCGCGAGCGATTCGTCCCTTGGGATCCGTCGAGCCATGACAGCCCAGTCGAATATACGCTCGGGTTCGGGTGGGCTAGGAGCTCGCGACCTCGACCAGGGTGGGAATTACCCGGTCCTGGGGATCCTCCTCCGGATGCCAGAGCACCCCGAGGACGAAGTCGCCGACACGTTCCGGTGATCCGGCGGCTTCGGCAGTGGCGTCCCGTCGCATCTCGATCGCCTCGATCGTCTCGTCGTCCGCCGCCCAGGCGCTGGGTTCCAGGCTATCGGGAATGCGATCGAGCCCCTGGTGATGGTGGCTCTTCACCGTGAGCCGGTCCGAACCGGCGGCGGTGGCGGCCAGCGATCCGGGCTCGATGCGGACCTCGTGCTCGGCCCAGGTCCCGGGCACCGGGCGGTGGCGGTCGTGGCCGAGCCGCTCGGGGATGTGCTGATCGAGCGTGCCTCCACAGGCGACGTTCAGCACCTGCATGCCGCGGCAGACTCCGAGCAGGGGCATGCCTCGCTCGAGGGCGGCGAGTGCGAGCGCGATCTCGAAGCGATCGCGATCCGGGTTCGTTCCCACCGTCTCGGGGTGGGGCTCCATGCCCTGGCTCTCCGGGTCGATGTCCGCGCCTCCGCCCAGGATGAGGGCGTCTAGACGGTCGAGCAGCTCACCGGGGTCCTCCGAGGCGCGCCGGTCGGGCGGCAGCAGCGCCACCATGCCGCCGGCGCCGTGGATCGCCCGCGAGTACGAGAGCGGCAGCAGGGTGGCCGGCTCGTCCTTCCAGACGCCGAACGTGGCGCGCTCCACGGCGGCGCAGACACCGATCAATGGACGCGGCATAACAGACGAAGTTATTGACTCCGCCGCCGATGGCGAAGCGTTCCCTGAATAGTCTCGCGCCATGGGATTGCGGGAAGGAACCCTGCCCGACCGGCTCTTCGACGTCGCGATCGTCGGGGCGGGGGCGGTCGGCTGCGCCGTCGCGCGGGAGCTGAGCGGCCGCGGGGCGCGCTGCGTGCTGCTCGAGGCGGGGCCCGACGTGGGCGCGGGCACGAGCAAGGCGAACACCGCAATCCTCCACACCGGCTTCGACGCGAAGCCCGGGACGCTCGAGGCCCGCCTGGTCGCACGCGGGTACGAGCTGCTCTCGGAGTACGCGGAGCAGGTGGGCATCCCGACCGCGCGGCTCGGTGCCCTGATGGTCGCCTGGAACGGGGAGCAGCGTGAGGCGCTCGCGGGCGTCGAGGCCGGCGCGAGGGAGAACGGCTACGAGGACGCCCGGCCGGTCGCCGTGGGGGAGCTCTACGCGAGGGAGCCGCAACTCGGGCCGGGCGCGCAGGGGGCGCTCGAGGTCCCGGGCGAGGGCATCGTTTGTCCCTTCACGGCCACCCTCGCCTTCGCCACCGAGGCGCTCGGGAGCCGCTGCGAGCTCGCCCTGTCCGCAGGGGTCAGCGGTGTGCGGGCGAGCGGAGGCGGGCACCTGATCGAGACGGCGCGAGGGCAGGTACGTGCGAACTATGTCGTCAACGCCGCCGGACTGCGCAGCGACGAGGTCGACGCGATGCTCGGCCACTCCGATTTTCGGGTCACCCCGCGCCGCGGCGAGCTGATCGTCTTCGACAAGCTCGCGCGAGGTCTGGTCAACCACGTGCTTCTGCCGGTGCCGACCGAGAAGACCAAGGGCGTTCTGGTGTCGCCGACGGTGTACGGCAACGTCCTGCTCGGTCCGACCGCCGACGACATCGACGACAAGACCGATCGCTCCACCACCGCCGCGGGGCTGGCGGCGCTGATGGAGGCGGGATCGCGGGTCATGCCCCGGCTCGTCGAGCACGAGGTCACGGCGACCTACGTCGGCCTGCGCGCCGCGACGGAGCATCGCGACTACCAGCTCGTCGCCCATCCCGACCAGAACTACGTCTGCGCAGGCGGGATTCGCTCCACTGGCATCACGGGCTCACTGGCGATCGCCGAGTGGGTGGGCGAGGCGCTCGCGGACGCGGGCCTCTCCCTGGATCCGCGCGCGGCCTCGTCGGGAATGCAGATGCCGAACATCGGCGAGTACGGTTCGCGTCCCTACCAGGACGACGAGCTGATCGGCCGCGAGCCCGATTACGGGCGGATCGTCTGCTTTTGCGAGCGGGTCACGCGAGGCGAGATCCACGCTGCGCTCCGCGGGTCGATCCCCCCGGTGGATGCGGACGGGCTGCGGCGCCGGACCCGTGCCCTGATGGGGCGCTGCCAGGGTTTCTACTGCGGGGCGGAGATCGCCAGGTCGTTGGAGGTGGGCCGTGGCGATTGAGGACGGGCCTGTGATCATCGGGGGCGGGCCGTGCGGGCTCGCTGTGGGGATCGAGCTGCGGCGCCTCGGGATCGAGCCGGTGACCGTGATCGAGCGCGAGCGCGAGGCGGGAGGGATCCCGCGGCACTCCGCCCACACGGGATTCGGCCTGCGCGACCTGCGAACCGTCATGTCCGGGCCGCGCTACGCGGAGCGCTACCGGGAGCTGGCCGGGGAGGCCGGTGTCGAGCTGGTCGTGGAGACGATGGTGACCGGGTGGGAGGGCGCCCGGCGCCTGAAGCTGACTGGACCGGCCGGCCGGCGGGAGGTCGAGCCGCCCGCCGTCGTGCTTGCCACCGGCTGCCGGGAGCGGCCCCGGTCCGCCCGGCTCGTGCCCGGCTCGCGGCCGGCGGGAGTGATGACGACCTCGATGCTCCAGCAGCTGGTCCACCTGCGCGGCGAGAGCGTGGGGAGCAGGGCCGTGATCGTCGGCGCGGAGCACGTCAGCTTCTCGGCGATCGCCACCCTTGCCCATGCTCGAGCGTCGGTCGCCGGACTCGTCACCGAGCTACCGCGGCATCAGTCGCTGGGAGCATTCCGGGCCGGCGCCGCAGTTCGCTACCGCGCCCCGGTCTGGACGCGGACCGCCGTCACCGACATCCGTGGAACCGACCGCGTGGAGTCGGTCGAGCTCACCGAGCTCGACTCGGGGCGGACGCGGGAGGTCGAGTGCGACCTGGTGATCTTCACTGCGGACTGGATTCCGGACCACGAGCTGGCCGTGATGGCCGGCTGCGAGCTCGATCCGGGCAGTCTCGGGCCGCTCGTCGATCCCGGCTTCCGCACGACCAGGCCGGGCGTGTTCGCCGCCGGCAACCTGGTCCACCCGGCCGAGACGGCGGACCTGTGCGCGCTGGACGGGCGGCACGCTGCTGGCCCGGTGGCCGCGTATGTGCGCGGCGGCGTCGACTGGCCGGCCCACGTCCGGCTGACCGCGCGACCGCCGCTCGCCTGGGTCGTTCCCAACCTCGTGCTCGGCTCCGGACATCCCCCGGCGCGGAACCGTTTCCTGCTGCGCCCGCGCGGGATCCTGCGCCGCCCGAGGATCGTCGTCCGCCAGGACGGGCGCGACCTCTGGAGCGGGCGGATCCGGCGTCTGGTCCCGGGCCGCTCGGCGCACATCCCCGCCGGCTGGGCGGCCCGGGTCGATCCCGCCGGCGGTCCCGTGGTGGCCGGGGTGGAATAGGGTCAGCGCATGGGCGACGGGATGTTGCTCGGCATCGACGAGGGGACCACCGGCGTCAAGGCCGCGCTCTTCGACCAGCGCCTTACGCCGCTCGCCGAGGCGCGGCGCGACAAGGTGAACCGCCACCCCGAGGAGGGGTGGGTGGAGCAGGACGCAGACGAGGTGCTCGCCGCCGTCACCGAGTCGATCGCAGAGCTGCTCGAGGGAACGGATGAGGAGGTGATCGCCTGCGGATTGGATCACCAGGGCGAGTCCGTGCTCGCCTGGGACTCGCAGACCGGGAAGCCGCTCAGCCCGATCGTCGTCTGGCAGGACAAGCGCTCCCAGGAGATCCTCGACGAGCTCACCGACCGCGAGGACGAGGTCAAGGAGCTCAGCGGCCTGCCCTTCGACCCCTACTTCTCAGCGGCAAAGCTGGCCTGGCTGCTGAAGCACAACGACGACGTGAAGAAGGCCCGCGATCAGGGACGCCTGCGGATGGGCACCGTGGACTCGTTCCTATGCGATCGGCTCGGCGCTGGCTTCGCCACCGAGCCCGCGACGGCATCGCGGACGCAGTTGCAGCGGATCGACCGGCCTGGAGTCTTCGACGAGCGCCTCTGCGAGATCTTCGGCGTGCCGATCGACGTGCTGCCCGAGCTCCGCGACACCGCGGGCGAGCTCGGCACGCTTCGCCACGAGAGCTGGCCGGTGGAGCTGCCCTTCCGCGGCCAGGTGGTGGACCAGCAGGCCGCGTTGGTGGGGGCGGCCTGCGTCGAGCCGGGCCGAGTCAAGGCGACCTACGGCACGGGTGTGTTCGTCCTCGCGCACGTGGGTGAGGGTGCGCCCGAGCCCGCCGGCGGATTGCTCCCGACCGTGGCCTGGAGCATCGACGGAAAGGTCGAGTACGCGCTCGACGGCGGCGTCTTCGCCGCGGGCGCGATGCTCGAATGGATGTGCAACCAGCTCGGGATCGCGGAGAACCCACCGGAGCTCAGCAAGCTCGCCCGCGAGACGGCGAGCGCAGCCGGCTCGCGGGTGCTGCCCGGGCTGGCGGGGGTCGGAGCACCCTGGTGGCGGCCGAACGCGCGAGCCGTGCTGGCCGGGATCCACGGCGGCACCACGCGCGAGAACGTGGCGCGGGCGGCGCTCGAGGGCATCGCCTGGCGCGTCGCGGACGTGGTGGCGGCGATCCGGGAGACCTCGCCGGTCGAGGCGCTGCGCGTCGACGGCGGCCTCACCAACGAGCCCCTGCTGCTCCAGCTCCAGGCGGACGCGATCGGCGCCCCGGTGGAGGCTGCGGGCACCGACGCCACCGTGCTGGGCGCCGCGGCGCTCGGGGGCGTTGGGGCCGGGGTGATCGGCTCGCTCACCGATCTGTCCGAGCTGCTTCCGGCAGACCGCCGGGTTGAGCCGGAGCAGGACGACTCCTGGCGTGAGTCCGAGCACGAGCGCTGGAAGGAGTTCGTGCGGGCGACGGAAGCGCTGGATCCTCGCTAGCGGCTCCCCGCCCGGGCCAGACCTACACTGGCATCGAGATGAAGGAGATGCGTTCGCGGCCCTCGTTCGGCCGGATCGCCGCCACGACTCTGGAGACCCTCGCCTGGGTGGGGTTGGCGACCGCACTCGTCGCGATCCTCGACTCGGTCGCCGAGCCGGCCGGCCTCGGCAGCCTCTACCTGATCGCCGTGCTCGCCGTGGCCATCCGCCGTGGCCAGGTCGCGGCGCTGGCGGCCGCGGTCCTGGGGGTGCTCATCCTCAACTACTTCTTCATCGCGCCCCTCCACCAGCTGACGATCGCCGACACGGACAACGTGGTCGCGCTCGGCGTCCTGCTGCTCGCGGCGCTCGTCGTCGGGCGACTGGCGGGGCAGTCGCGTCACAGAGCGGCCGAGGCCGAGCTGCGCGCAGAGCAGGCGGCGGCGCGCGAGCGCGAGGCGGCGATGCTCGCAGACGCCGCGACGGCGTTCCTCGGAGGATCGGAGGACGCGGTGGGAGGGATCTCCCGCAGCCTCGAGGCCGCCGGCCGTGGCGAGCTTCGCCTCGAGGCGGGCGCCGTCCCGCGGCTGCGGGAAGGCGAGCTGTCCCTGCGGCTGCCAACCGGAACGAAGTCAGCGTTCATCTATGCCCGCGCCTCTTCCGGCTGGACCGAGGCGGATCTGAAGCGCGTCGCGACGCCGCTCGCGCGGCTGCTCGACGTCGCGGTCGAGCGGGAGGAGACGCTCGCCCGCGGCGCCGAGGCCGAGGCCGCCCGACAGGCCGACGCGGCCAAGACAGTGATCCTCCACGCGGTCTCTCACGACCTGCGCTCGCCGCTGACCGCGATCCGCACCGCCGCCTCGGGCCTCAAGGACGACGACACCAGCCCGACCGAGCGAGCGGCGCTGATCGAGGCGATTGAGGAGGAGGCCGACCGCCTCACCCGCCTGATCGGCAACCTGCTCGACCTCTCCCGGATCGAGGCCGGAGCGCTCCACCCGCGGACGGACTGGGTCGACCTGCTCGACGTGATCTCCACCGCGGCCTCCGCGACCGGCAGGCCGGACCCCCACGCCCGGCTGAGGATCGAGCTCGACGGCGAGCTCCCGCTGGTCCGGGCGGACGCCTCCCAGCTGGAGCGGGTCTTCTCCAACCTGATCGAGAACGCCCTGCGCTTCTCGCCACCGGATCGGCCCGTGCGGATCACCGGCGGGACTGGTGGGGGGAAGGTGACCGTCCGTGTCGTCGATCAGGGTCCGGGCGTGCCCGTCTCCCAGCGGGACGCAATCTTCAAGGCCTTCCAGACCGGCGACGCCCGCGAGGGCGCCGGGCTCGGGCTCGCGATCTCGAAGGGCTTCGTCGAGGCGAACGGCGGGGAGCTGCGCCTCCAGGCCGACGCCGCGGACGGGACCGCCTTCGCGGTCTCCTTCCCCATCGTCGAGCAGCCGGCGACGGTCGCATGAGCGCCGGGGAGGCCCGCGTGCTCGTCGTCGACGACGAGCCGCAGATCGTGCGTGGGCTGAGGGTCATCCTCCAGAACGCCGGATACCGGGTCGAGGAGGCGACCACCAAGAAGGAGGCCCTCGACGCGGTTTCGGTGCGGCCTCCCGACGCGATCGTGCTCGACCTCGTCCTGCCCGACGGCGACGGCATCGAGGTGACCAATGACATCAGGCG
>DATFPJ010000197.1:0-12159 GCA_035264865.1 Solirubrobacterales bacterium | reverse complement strand
GAAGAGCCCGAACCACAGCCGCCCGAGGCGGTCCTCGATGTTGTTGCCGAAGACCCAGAGGAAGAGCATGTTCCCGGCGATGTGGAGCCAGCCGCCATGCATGAACATCGAGGTGAGCAGTGTGAGCCACCACGCCTTCTCCTCGATCGGGAAGGGACCCAGGTCCGATCCTGCGCTCTCCTGGCTGACGGCCTGCGCCTGTGCGTAATCCTTCGTCCCCGGGCAGACCACACCGGCCTCGAACTGTCCCTGAGCCTCGCCCACCGCACCGATGGCGCAGTTCCCGGTGCTCGGATGGGTGATCCGGTAGGGGATCGCGCCGTACTCGAGCGAGCTCTGCTCGATCGGCCCGAAACCCGCCTGCTCCAGCCGGTCGTCGGTGGGGAAGTTGAGCTGCCACAAGAAGACCGCGACGTTGATCACGATCAGGGCGACGGTTAGGACCGGGAACCGCGAGGTCGGGTTGTTGTCCTTCAGCGGAAGCACCGGGGCGGGCGAAGACTAGGTCACGCCCACCGGGGGACAATGCAGGTATGCGAACGGCCGATCCGTGGCGGGACACCGACGTGATCGACGAGCGAGCGCCGCGCTTCAACCAGGCGGTCACGGGCGTTGTCGCCCTGCTCGGGGCGATCTTCGGCTGGCCGCTCGCCTGGGGGCTGATGGCGGGGCAGCTGCTGGTCGGCCTGACGCTTGGCCGCCGCTTCTGCCTGCCGTGCGCCGCGTACTTCCTGCTGGTCCAGCCGCGGTTCGGCGAGGGCGAGCTCGAGGACTCGCGACCGCCACGCCTCGCCAACATGATGGGGACGGCCTTCCTCGGCTCGGCGTCGCTCGCCTGGTGGCTCGGCGCCCCGGGGCTCGGCACCGCTCTTGGGCTGCTGGTCGCGGCTCTCGCTCTGCTCGCCGCGAGCACCGGCTTCTGCGCCGGGTGTGAGGTCTACCGGCTGGTGGCGCGCCTGCGCGGCATCTCCCCGCGACACCACAGCCGGATCGACGTCGCCGACCTGGATGGCATCACCGGCCAGCCCGCGTATCTGGAGTTCACCCATCCGCTCTGCTCGGCTTGCCGCGAATGGGAGCGCCGCCTGGTCTCCGAGCCCGAGCCGCTGCTGAAGCTGGACGTGAGCGAGCGCCCGGAGCTCGCTCGCAAGTACGGCGTGGCCGTGGTGCCGACGGTTCTCAAGGTCGCGCCGGACGGCGCGGTCCTGGAGCGTCTCGCTCCGTAGCTGCCGGGGCCGCGTTAGCGGCCCGCGCGCTCGCTCGGCGGCGGGATCTCATCGCGCACGGCCGGCAGCTTGGCCGACTTCGGCGTCGGCAGCGCCAGGCGGTCGCCCGAACCGGCCGCCACCGCGCCGCCCTTGGTCCACCGGACCGGAAGCGGCTTGTTCTGGATCAGCACGCTCCAGGTCGGGACGTCCAGGTTCCCCGTCTGCGGCAGCCCGCGGTCGGCCTGGAAGGCGTAGACCGCGATCTGCGTGGGCGACTGGTAGTAGCCGTTGATCCGCACCGTGTAGCCGCCGCCGGCGAGCAGCTGCTGCGCCCAGGCGACGAAGTCCCCCTTCGACCCCAGGCGCAGGAACGGATAGCTCGGATACGGGGTCGCGCTGGCCGGAGCCACCGGCGCGCCGACGGCCTTCCACTGCCGCTTGCGCGCCGACTGCCAGGACCACCAGCTGACGCCATCGAAGCCGTGTGACATCGCCAGGGCGCGGAAGCGGCGCACCTGGCCCGCCTTGGGGTTGTTGTAGACCTGGCCGAGGGGCAGGATCGGCCGCTGATAGATCCGGTTCCACACCCAGGTATGGGTGTAGCCGGTGTCCACGGTCGTGCCGATGTCCTTCCAGTAGAGCTGCGGCAGGTTGTACTGCGCGCCGCCCGGGCCGAGGAAGACCGAGAACGGCAGCGCCGGGTGGTAGTCCACGTAGGGGAAGCTGGCGAGACCGACGGGGTAATCGGCGCCGATCCGCGAGCGCAGGCTCGACATGAAGTACGAGGCCTGCGGATACTTGCCCTCGTACTGGCCCTCCACGTCCAGCACCAGGCAGTCCGCCCCGTTGGCGACGGCCGCCGCCCCGACCCGCGCCTCCTTCCCTGGCTTGCGCCCGTAGATGAACTGCCAGGCGCAGACCCGCAGTCCACGGGCGTGCAGGCCGCTGACCACCCGCGGCGAGAACTGGCTCCAGTAGCCGGTCCCGTCACCCGACTTGATCAGCACGGTCTCGATCCCGTGCGCGCGTGCCTTCTTCGCGATTGCGCCCAGCTTGCCGTGCGAGGAGCGGCTCAGGTACCAGATCCACATCCCGTCGCCGGCGAGCGGGTTCTTGGACTGCGCCCCGCCGTCGCCTGTCTGCGACGAGGCGCCGCCCGCCAGCGGGCCCGCCGCCACCGCCAGAGCCAGCGCGGCTCCGAGCAGGGCAAGCGTCTTTTTGCGTCGGCGCGAACGCATCGTTCGAGGCTACGAGGCACCAAACACGCCTCCGCAACGACTGTTGCGTTGACCCCGTCAGGCGGCTCCGGCCGCGGCGCGACGCTCCTCCACCAGCTTCGCGGTCTCATCCGCGTGGTAGGAGCTGCGCACGAGCGGCCCGGAGGCAACCGACTCGAAGCCGAGCTCGTAAGCCGCCTTCTCGAGCGCGGCGAACTCGTCGGGGTGCCAGTAGCGATCCACCGGCAGATGCTTCTCCGTCGGGCGCAGGTACTGGCCGACCGTGAGCACCTGCACGCCGTGCTCACGCAGGATGCCGAAGGCCTCGATCATCTCGTCGAACTCCTCGCCGAGCCCAACCATCAGCCCCGACTTGGTGACGACCTCGGCCCCGCCCATCTCCTTGGCCATCCGCAGGACCCGGGCCGAACGCACGAAGTCGGAGCCGCGCCTCGCCATCGGGTAGAGCCGGGGCACGGTCTCGACGTTGTGGTTGAAGACATCCGGGCGCTCCGCGATCACCTTGGCGAGCGGCATCTCCTGGCCGCGGAAGTCGGGAGTCAGGACCTCGACCTTGCAGCCGGGGGCCATGCGGCGAATCGACCGGATTACGCCGACGAATGCGCCGGCGCCATAGTCCGGGAGGTCATCGCGGTCGACCGAGGTGATCACGGCGTGCCGCAGCCCCATCCGCTTCACCTGGTTTGCGACGCGGAGCGGCTCGAGCGGGTCGTTCCAGGTCGGCTTGCCGGTCTGCACGTTGCAGAAGCCGCAGCGACGGGTGCAGACGTCTCCCAGGATCATGAAGGTGGCCGTGCCGCGCTCCCAGCACTCGCCGACGTTCGGGCAGTTGGCCTCCTGGCAGACGGTGTGCAGGTTGTCGGCCTCGATCGCCTTCTTCAGCCTGCGATAGGTCGGCCCGCCCGGCGCCGGCACCTTGAGCCAGGGCGGCTTGCGCGAGCGGAAGGGAACCTTGCCGTCGTCGTTCGCGGCCCGGCCGCCCGGGTTCGCCCTCGACCGGGTGACGTGGAGCCTCTCGAGGGCCTCGGCGTCGGTCGCCATCGCTCCTACCGTACCGAGGCGATCTCGCCGGCCAGATTCGCGATTCGCTCGCCCGCCTCGACGGGGTCGCGCTCGAAGATCTCGCCGAACAGGCTGGACACGGTCTGCATGTAGGCGTCCATCTCCTGCTCGGTGCCGAGCTCGCGGCAGAGCGAGGTCATCCGGACGCCCTCGATGCCGCAGGGCACGACCCACTCGAAGGGCTGCAGATCGTTGTTGACGTTGACGGCGAAGCCGTGGGTGGTGACGCCGCGGCTGACGTGGACCCCGATCGAGCCGATCTTGCGGCCCTCCGGGGGCCTGCCGCCGACCCAGACGCCGGTCAGATCCTCGATCACCTCGGCCTCGACCCCGAATGCCGCCAGCGAGTCGATCATCAGCCGCTCCAACTTGCGGACGTAGTCGTGCACGTTGTCGCCGTACGGCTTCAGGGAGACGATCGGATAGCCGACCAGCTGGCCGGGGCCGTGATAGGTGACCCGCCCGCCGCGGTCGGTCTCGCAGACCTCGAACCCCTGCATGCGATACCAGTCCTCGCCCATGCCGAGCTCGGCCGGATCAGTGCGCCTGCCCTTCGTATAGACGGGCGGGTGCTGGAGCAAGAGCAGCACGTCGGGGATCCGATCCGCCTGGCGCGCCGCCTCGATCAGCTTCTGCAGCGAGCGACCCTCCTCATACGGGACCAAGCCGAGTTGCGCGATCAGCACCTCGTCCACACCCTGATTGTCACATGCCGGCGCGATCGCCCGGGCGGGGCCTCCGTCGCTACCATGCGCGCGACCGCGGGGGGCCGACGAGGGAGAGGACGATGGGTTGGGCGGAGATCACCGTCGTCTTCTGGATCTCTCATCTGGCCGGTGACTTCCTGCTGCAGACCGACTGGCAGGCGACGTACAAGTACGGCGGCCTCGGAGGGGACGCGAGGGCCCGGGCGGCACTGTCCTCGCACGTCACCATCTACACGCTCTGCTTCGTCCCGGCTCTGATCTGGGTCGGCAGCGACATCGGCGCCCTTGCGGCCATCGGCCTGGCCCTGGTGATCTTCCTTCCGCACCTGGTAATCGATGACGGCCGGTTGCTGGGCCTCTACATGCGCCGCGTCAAGCGGTCGGATCCGCCACCGGCTGGGCTCACCGCCTCGGTCGACCAGAGCCTGCACCTGATTTGCCTCTGGGCGACGGCGCTGCTCGCCGTCGCCTGAGCGAACGCGCAAGGTCGGGTCGGGGTATGTTCTTGGCCCAGAGGGGGTCATCCGGTGGACGCCCGCCAGGGGAGGAGATAGATGTCGAGTAGCAGAGCAGCGTTCCTGCGACGCGTGCGGGTGCTGTCCGGACTCGATGACGAGCTGCTCGACCGCCTGGCGTCTGAGGTCACCGAGATGGAGGTTCGCGCAGGCGAGTGGCTGATGCGACGCGGTGATGAGGGCGACAGCCTCTTCCTGATCCGATCCGGCCAACTCGAGGTGGTCGACGAGGGACCTCCGGAGACCGTGATCCGGATCCTGCGCAGGGGAGCCGTCCTCGGCGAGCTCGCTCTGCTCACCAGACAGGTTCGTTCGGCATCCGTGCGCGCCCGGCGCGACAGCCGGCTACTGGAACTCGGGCGAGGCCGGTTTGAGCACCTGATCGCCGAGGCTCCCGGATTCGCCGTCGGCCTGACGCGGGCGATGGGGGCGCAGCTGGCGGCGACGCGCGCTCCCGCAGGCGCGCCGGGACCGCCGCGCACCGTCGCGGGCCTCGCGCTGGACGACGGAGCTCCGATCGAGGAGGCCGCATCGATGCTGGTCGAGGGCCTGGCCGAGCACGGCAGTGTGGTTCGGCTGGACAAGCGGGAGTTCAGCGGGGAGGCGGAGCTCCTCTCGGCGCTGGAGCGGGCGGAGCGGGACCACGACCGCGTCGTGATGGTCTGCGACGCGACGGCCCCCGGAGAGGAGTGGACCGACTTCTGCCTCCGAGAGGCCGACATGATCTTCGCCCTCACTCAGGGGCGGCCGAACAGGCCCTGGATCGATCACCCCGACGCTCTCCTCGGATGTGAGCTCGTCGTGCTAGCCCCCGTCGCGGCGCCGGACGTCCTGGCGGCGCTCCGACCCGCCGACGTGCAGGTGATCCGGGAAGGATCGGACCTGGAGCCTCACATCGAATCCACAGCGAGGAGGCTGGCAGGCCGCGCCATCGGCGTCGTCCTCTCGGGTGGAGGGGCGAGAGCATTCGCGCACCTCGGCGCGATCGAGGAGCTGATCGACGCCGGGATCACGATCGACCGAGTGGGCGGCGTGAGCCTCGGCGCCGTGGTCGGAGCGGGCATCGCCGCCGGCCACAGCTCCGAGGAGATCCTGGACTTCTTCCGCGTCGGGTTCATCGACGTCAACCCGACCGGTGACTACACGCTCCCGGTCTTCTCCATGATCAGGGGCGCGCGGACGCGCACCCTGCTCGAGGGGTACCTCGGGGACCGCAGGATCGAGGAGCTACACCGCCGTTTCTTCTGCGTGAGCTGCGACCTGCTCCAGCGCGAGGCGGTGGTCCACAGGGTCGGCCGGATCGTCGACGCGGTTCAGGCGAGCCTCTCGATCCCTGGAGTCTTCCCGCCGATCGCCACCGAGGACGGTCGCCTTCTCGTCGACGGCGGCGTGCTCGACAACCTGCCCGTCGGGAGGATGGCGGCGACTGGCGAGGGCCCCGTGATCGCGATCGACGTGACCGGCAGGATGGGTGGCTTCCAGAGGGCGGGCCGGCCCGGCCTCGCCCGACTCGGGCGTCCCGTGCGCCGCTACCTGACCGGGCGCGAGGCGGAGGTCCCTCGCCTGGCGGAAACCATCGTGCGGACGGTGACGGTGGGCAGCGCCGACACCGCCCAGGCGGCTCGCCGCCACGCCGACTTGGTCATCCAGCCCGCCGTCGAGGGAGTGGGCATGCTCGACTGGCGCCAGCTCGAGCGCGTCAGGCAAGCCGGCCGGGCGGCCGCCCGATCGGCACTCGAGGCCAACGCGGATTGGCTCGACCGACCGGATGGCTGGTGGCCGAGCGGGAACGGCGGCGTCCCAGCCGCGGAGCTGCGCACATGAGCACCGTGGACGGCGCGGTGGGCCGCCTGACTCACCGTCGGGCGCCGACGCCGACCACCGTGCTGGCAGTGTCGTCGCTCGGGGTGTTCATGGCTTTCGTCGACGCGACGATCGTCAACATCGCCTTCCCGAACATCGCGCAGTCGTTCCCGGACTCAGGGATCTCGACGCTCTCCTGGGTCCTCAACGCCTACAACATCGTCTTCGCGGCGTTCCTGGTGGCCGCCGGCAGGATCGCGGATCTCCTCGGCCGCCGCCGGATGTTCCTCTTCGGCCTGGTGGTCTTCACCCTGGCCTCGGGGCTCTGCGCCGCGGCTCCCTCGGCGGGCGCCCTGATCGGATTTCGGCTGATCCAGGCGCTCGGCGCCGCGTTCGTCGTGCCGGCCTCGCTGGGCCTGGTGCTCCAGGCCTTCCCGGCCGACCGCCGTGCGCATGCGGTCGCGCTGCTCTCGGCGGTCGGAGCGCTGGCCGCCGGCGTCGGCCCTTCGCTCGGCGGGCTGCTGGTCAGCATCAGCGACTGGAGGCTGGTGTTCCTCGTCAACATCCCGGTCGGCATCGCCGCCTACTACCTCTCCCGCCGGTACCTGGTGGAGAGCCGAGAGCCCGGGCGGCGCAGGCTGCCCGATCTACCCGGCGCGATGCTCTTCGCGATCGCGGTGGCGGCACTGGTCCTCGGTGTCGTGAAGGGGGAGGAGTGGGGCTGGGACAGCCCCAGGATCCTCGGCTCCTTTGCCGTCGCGCTCGCCTTGGGAGGGCTGTTCATCCGGCGCTGCACGCGACACCGCTCTCCGATCATCGACCTCGGACTGCTGCGAGTGCGCACGTTCTCCGTCGCGAACTCGATGACCGCGCTCGCCGCCGCGGGGTTCTACGGCTACACGCTGATCAACGTCCTCTTCCTCACGCAGGTCTGGGATTACTCCGTGCTGAAGGCCGGGCTTGCGATCACCCCGGGCCCCGTCGTCGCCACGGCGATCGCCGGGCCGGGCAGCCGACTCGCGGAGCGATTCGGCCACCGCTGGATCCTCGTCGCGGGCGGGCTGACCTGGGGCGCGGGGGTCGTCTGGTTCGTCGAGCGGGTCGGGCTTCAGCCGGACTTCACGGCCGAGTGGCTGCCGGGGATGATCATCCTGGGCCTCGGGGCGGGGATCCTCTTCCCGAACCTGAGCGGCGCCGCGGTCGCGTCCGCGCCCGGTGAGGCGTTCGCGACCGCCACCGGGCTGAACGCGGTCGCCAGACAGGTGGGCGCCGCCCTCGGAGTGGCGGCCGTCGTGGCGATCCTGGGCTCGCCGAACCCGCTCGATCCCTCCTCGGTCGAGAACGCCTTCGACAACGCCTGGACCTTCTCCGCCGTCTGCCTGCTGCTCGCGGGAGTCGGCTGCCTGGGCGTGAGCCGGCTGCGCAGCGAGGACGACGTCGGGCAGTCGCCGTCCCTGGGGTCCGCGGCGAGGCTGGTATTCGCGCACGCCGAGCCCGAGGCGGCCCCGGTACGCGCGGCGACGCAGCGCGCGAGCCGGCCGGTGGCCGCGCGCCCCATCACGCCGCGCGCGGAGTCGGCGGCGGATTTCCTCGCGCGGGCTCCGATCTTCGCGGGCCTCTCCACGGAGGTGCGCGAGCAGATCGCACGGAGCTCCCGGGACGTGCGCCTGACGGCGGGCGAGTGGCTCTTCCGCGAAGGCGAGGAGGGGGACGCCCTCTTCGTGATCCGGGCCGGGCGGCTCGAGATCGTCTCGGGCGAGGGCAGCGTGATGCGGGTTCTGGGCCGGGGCGCGGCCCTCGGCGAGCTCGCCCTGATCACCTCGTCGCCCCGGTCTGCCTCGGCGCGGGCCGCGCGGGACACGGACCTGATCGCCATCGACCGAGATGAGTTCCAGGACCTGCTCAAGCGCGCGCCGGAGGTCTCACTGGCGCTGACCCAGACGCTGGGCATGCAGCTGCGGGACTCCGTCGGGGTGATGCCACAGTCCCGTGCGGTTCCGGTGACGATCGCGCTCCTCCCTCTGGATGAGCGAATTCCGGTGCGCGAGATCGGCACTGATCTCTCCGCGGCCCTCTCGGCGTGGGGCCGGGTGGACACGGTCGACGGCTCGGTGGTGAGCGAAGTCAGCGATCGGGGCGAGGTCGCGGTCTTCGGCCCGCTGCTGGATCGCGTGGAGGCGGCCAACGACCAGGTGGTGATGGTCGCTGATCCGATCGGGAGCCGGACGCCATGGACGGACTTCTGCCTGCAGCACGCCGACCGTATCGTCGCGATCGGCAGCGGCGGCGAGGTGATCGACGACGGTCCGCTCAAGGAGGTCCTCCGGGGTTGCGACCTGGTGGCGTGGGACGTCCCGGCGGGATCCGGCGCCCTCTCCGATTGGGCGACCGCGCTCGACCCGATCGAAACGCACGCGATTCGCGAGACCGCGGTCGAGGCCGACGTGACACGCATGGCGCGGCGTCTGGCGGGCCGCTCCGTGGGAATCGTCCTGTCCGGCGGCGGGGCTCGCGCCTTCGCCCACATCGGGGTGCTGGAGGAGCTCGACGCCGCCGGGCTCGAGATCGACCGCGTGGCCGGCGTGAGCATGGGCGCCTATATCGGGGGCATGTTCGCAATGGGCATGGACCCCGGAGAGATCGACGCCCGCTGCTACGAGGAGTGGATCCGGCGCAATCCGATCGGCGACTACACGCTTCCGCGCCGCTCGCTGATCCGGGGCGATCGCGCCATCGCGATGCTGCGGAGGACGTTCGGCGGCGTGATGATCGAGGAGCTACCCCGTGGGTTCTTCAGCGGCGCCGCTGAGCTGCGCAGCGGCGAGCTCGTGGTCAGCCGCTGGGGTCCTCTCTGGGACGCCGTAGCGACCAGCTTCGCGATCCCCGTGCTGGGACCGGCCCAGGTGCGCGGGCGGCGCATCCTCGTGGACGGCTCGCTGGTCGACAACCTTCCCGTCGGCGAGATGGCGGCGCTCGGGGAGGGCCCCGTGATCGCGGTGGACGTCAAGGCGACCGTGCAGCGCCCGCCGTCCGCGTCCCGGCAGGGGGAGAACGGGGGGCCGTCAGGCGCCGAACGCGAGCTGCGTACGCCCAGCCTGGGCGAGACGCTGGCGCGCGTCCTTCTGATCGGGAGCTCGAATACCTCGGAGAACGCGCGTCGCCACGCAGATTGGACGATCACCCCCAGGAGCGAGGGGGTGGGCCTGCTCGAGTTCCACCAGCTGGATCAGGCGCGAGAGGCCGGGAGGATCGCCGCGCGTGAGGCGCTGGAGGCGGTCCCCGAGGGCCTGCTGGCCTGATCGAGCCTCTCGAGCGCGACCGCGCGAGCGGCGGCGAGCGGAGTCACCGAGCGCTCCGCCGCCAGCTCGAAGACCTTGCCCAGCGCCTCGCCGATTCCGTCGACCAGCTCGTTCAGACGGTCGTCACCCAGCTCCTCGAGCTCGCCGTAGACGTTGATCAGGCCTCCGGCGTTCGCGATGAAGTCCGGGGCGTAGAGGATGTCCCGCTCGGCGAGCCGGTCGGCCAGCGAATCGCCGGCCAAGACGTTGTTGGCCGAGCCGCAGACGATGCCGCAGCGCAGCTCCTCGATGTTGTCCGGATTCACGGCCCCGCCGAGCGCGCACGGCGCGAGCACATCGCAGGGAGCGGTCATCGCGCGCTCAGGGCCGATCCAGGCGGCCCCGAGCCTCTCCGCGTCTTCCCGCTTGGCGTCGTCGATGTCCGAGACGACAAGCTCGGCGCCGGCGCCGGCGTCGGCGAGGCGCTCGGCCAGTGCGAGCCCGACGTGCCCGAGGCCGATCACCGCCACCACCCGCCCGGTCAGGTCACCGGACCCGTAGCGGTGCGCGACGCAGGCGCGGATCGCCGCCTCCACTCCACGCGCCGTGACCGGGCTGGGGTCGCCGGAGCCACCCGCGTCCACCGGCTTGCCGACCACGTGTGACGTTCGCTCGCCGATGATCAGCATGTCCTCGGTTCCCGTGCCGACGTCCTCGGCGGTCACGTAACGACCGCCGAGCGAGTCCACCACGTCCCCGAGGTCGAGCATCAGGTCGCGGCGGATATCCGAGGTCAGCTCCCGGCCGGGCGGGACGCAGAGCACGGCCTTGCCGCCGCCGAGGTCCAGGCCCGCCGCCGACGCCTTGTAGGTCATCGCCTCGGAGAGGCGGAGCGCGTCCGCGATCGCGTCGCCGAGCGCCTGGTAGCTCCACAGGCGGGCTCCGCCGAGCGCCGGGCCGAGCGCGGTCGAGTGGATGGCGACGATCACGTGGATGCCGCTCCGCTTGCCTCGGCCGACTACCAGCTCCTCGTGCTCGAGCAGGCTCATTTGAGCTCCCATCCCTCGAGGCGGGCCTTGACGTCTCCCAGGAACCTGGCGGCGACGGCCCCGTCCAGGGCGCGGTGGTCCCAGGACATGCAGAGGTTGGTCATCGGGCGGATCGCGATCGACTCCTCGCCCTCCGCGCCGACCACGACCGGGCGCTTCACGACCGCCTCGAGGTCGAGGATCGCGACCTGGGGCTGGTTGATGATCGGCGTCGCCAGGACGGCCCCGAACTGACCGGGGTTGGTGATCGTGAACGTGCCGCCGGCGACGTCGTCGGGCGCGAGCTGCCCATTCCGCGCGCGACCCGCGAGGTCGCCGATCTCTCCGGCGATTCCCTCAAGACTGAGTCGCTGGGCGCGCCGGATCACCGGCACGATCAGCCCGGCCTCCAGCGCCACCGCGATGCCGAGGTTGACGTCGTCGTGGTAGACGATCTCGTCGCCGTCGATCGAGGCGTTCAGGATCGGATGACGCTCGAGGGCCTCGATGGTGGCCGCCGCGACGAACGCGAGGTAGGTGAGCGGGACGCCTCGGCGCTTCATCGGCTCCTTGAGCTGGCGACGAGCGGCGACCACTCGGGTGAGGTCGACCTCGACCACGGTCGTGCAGTGGGCCGAGGTCCGCCTGCTCTCCAGCATGTGCGCGGCGATCTGCTTGCGCATCGGCGACGTCGGCTCTCGCCGCTCGCCGGGCATGACCTCGTGGTCGGCGCCGGTTCCGTTGGGAGCGAGCGCCGGCTCCGGCTTGTAGGGGGACTCGATGTGCATGGGCCGCTCGGCCGGCTGCTCCGGCGCGCGCGCCGGCTCCGGTCGCTCGCCACCGTCGCCGGACTCGATCAGCGCGACCAGGTCGCGCTTGCGGATCCGGCCGCCGATCCCCGTCCCCTTCACCTGCGAGAGGTCGATTCCGTGCTCGTCGGCCATCCGCCGCACGATCGGCGAGTAGAACCCCGAGCGGTCCGCCTCCTCGTCGCCGGAGCTCTGGGCTGGCGCGGTTTCGGTTGGACTAGCGGCCGCGGCCTCCTCGTGGTGCTCCTCGGGATGGGCTTCGCCCGGTCTCGCCCCCGAGTCCAGCTCGGCCAGCGGCGTGCCGACGGCGACGGTGTCGCCCGGCTCGACGAGGATCTTCGAGAGCCGCCCCGCTGTGGGCGATGGGATCTCGACGTCGATCTTGTCCGTCGTCACGAGGCAGACGGTCTCGTCGCGCTCGACCCAGTCGCCGGGTCGCTTGTTCCACTCGACGATCGTGCCCTCGGCGACCGAGACGCCCATCTGCGGCATGACGACTTCCACGACCTCG
>DATFPJ010000196.1:0-4726 GCA_035264865.1 Solirubrobacterales bacterium | reverse complement strand
TCGGGCGCGCCATCGGCGAGGCGGGATTCGCCGTGATCACCGGCGGCGGCCCCGGTCTGATGGAGGCGGCGAACCGTGGCGCGCAGGACGCCGGCGTGCTCTCGGTCGGCCTCAACATCGAGCTGCCGCACGAGCAGGCGCTCAATCCCTACGTCGACCTCGGCATCGAGTTCCACTACTTCTTCACGCGGAAGCTGATGTTCGTCCGGTACTCCGAGGCCTTCGTCGTCTGCCCGGGCGGCTTCGGGACGCTCGACGAGCTCTTCGAGGCCCTGACCCTGATCCAGACCGGCAAGGCGGTCGACCATCCCGTGATCCTGCAGGGCCCGGACTTCTGGGCCGGCCTGATCGAGTGGATCTCCTCGCAGCCGTTGGCGAGCGGGATGCTCTCGGAGGAAGACCTCGCTCAGGCCGAGGTGGCCGACGGCGTCGAGGACGTCATGTCGCGGCTCTGCGCGGGGATCTGCGCCCCCGGGTAGCGGGCACGCACGCCGTCCACGAACCCGGCCAGGCGATCCGCCAGCCTGGAGTCCTGGATCTCGAGGACGGACTCGGCGTTCTGCTCACCGGAGCGGGAGAGGTTGAACGAGCCTAGGAAGACGACGTCTCCCGCCACCGTGAGCTTGCAGTGCATGAAGTCGTGTACGGCGAGCTCCGGAGTCCATGGAGTAGATGGCTTCGCCGAGAAGGGCAGCTTGCCGAGAACCGCGGCCAGCAGAGGGATCTTCCAGGCGGTGTGGCCATTCTCGGCCCACTGGTGGAAGACGGTCGTGGTCTGCGGTCCGTCGACGACGCCGGCGATGTCGCGCCCGCCCTTGTCCGCCAGCTCGGCGAGCGTGCCGAGTACGGGTCCGGAGGTGATCACAGGGGAGGCGATCCGCACGCGCCGCGCACGGCCGATCGCGGTTGCGATCCGCTGGGAGAGAGCCTCGCCGTGGCCCGGCGTGAACCAGGCGGTCACCCGCGTGCCGCCCACGTCCACCGGCTCGGGATCGACTCTGCCGCTGTGTTCGACATCCGGGTCGCTCCAGAGCTCCTCGAAGTTCCGCCGGAAGCGCGCCGCGACCTCCGGATGCTCGATCCGCGCGACCACGTTCTCCTGCCGTGTCCACGAGTCGACCGTCCAGTTAGCGGAACCGGCCCACACGGCCTCGGAGTCGCGCACCGCGTACTTGTGGTGCATCAGGTCCGGGATTCCGGGCACCGGACGGGCGTCGATCGGGAGCTCGGCGAGGATCTCGGGCTGGGTGCGGGGCGGAGGGTGGAGCTCCGAGGGTCGGCCCGAGTCCACGTTGTAGAGCAGCCGGACTGCGACGCCGCGGCTCTCGGCCGCCCGGAGCTCGTCGGCGACGATCGAGCCGGTCGGGTCGGGCAGGCGGACGTCGTAGAGTGCCAGCTCGAGCGTCGACTTCGCGGGGCGCAGGAACTCGGCCACCCGCCGCGCGACCTCCTCGGCGGACTGGCCGCCGTCCGTCAGGGTGATGACCTCGATCGCGGGCACTCGGTGAACGCTCTCAAAAAGAAGCCCCCGGCGGCCGAGGGAGGGGCGGCCGCCGGGGGCGATGCTTTAGCCGGATACCGGCCTTAGCGTTTCTCGCCGGGTGTGTGGGGTTTCGCACCGCGGCGAGGTGTCTCGTCCGCGGGGAAAACTAGTGCGCGTTCTTGAACGTTTGCTAAAGGTTGGCCGGTCAGCGGCAGCCGCACGGAGAAGCGGGCACCGCCGTAGGTGCTGCGCCCGGCGGAGGCCGAGCCGCCGTGGGATTCGGCCACCGCTCTGACGATTGCGAGGCCGAGCCCGCTGCCGCCGCCGCCCGACGTGTCCGACGGGCCATCCCCTCGGACGAAGCGGTCGAAGACCTGGTCCTCCATTCCCTGCGGGATCCCGGGTCCGTCGTCGAGGACCTCGATCAGCGCGGCGTCGCCGTCACGTCGGGCGGTGAGCTCCACCGTGGTGCGATCGGGCGTGTGGCGCACGGCGTTCTCGAGCAGGTTGCGCACGAGGCGATGGAGCTCGTCGGGATTCCCCTCGAGTGGGAGCGGGCCCTCGAGCTGGCTCTCGAGCCGCCGATCCCCGGCCAGCGGCTCGACCTCCTCGAGCGCGCCCGCCGCGATCTCGGCGAGGTCGAGCTCTGTGCGTGCGACGCGGCGGCCTGCGTCGGCCCGGGCCAGGAGCAGCAGGTCGGAGACCAGGCCGGACATCCGCTTGGTGCTCGAGAGCGCGGAGTCCACGGCGTGCTGGTCGTCTTCGGTGCCGGCAGCGACTGCGTGAAGCAGCTCGAGGTTCGCCTGGATGCTGGTCAGTGGGGTGCGCAGCTCATGGGACGCGTCGGCGACGAACTCACGCTGGCGCTCGAGCGCCTGTTCGCGCTCCGAGCGGGCGTCGTCGAGCGCTTGGAGCATGCCGTCCATCGTCCGAGCGAGCTCGCCGACCTCGTCCTCGGCCTCCGGCACAGGGATCCGCTTGGAGGGATCGCGCGTGCTGGTGATCTCCCGAGCGAGCCCGGTGAGGGACTTGATCGGCCGCATGGCCCGGTCGGCTACGGCCAGCCCCGCGAGCAGCGCGAGCAGCGTGCCACCCAGGACCCCCGCGCCAAGGAAGAGCCAGAGGCGGGCGACGGTGTCGTCGACGCCCTCGGAGCTGCGCGCGTACTGCACGTATCCGACGAGGGTGCGGCTGCCGGTCAGCGGGTTGGCGCTGGCGATCGGCTCGGTGGCGACGCTCAGGTCCCCGACGCTGTGGATTCCCGGCCTCGGGTTGCCCATGTCGATGCCGCCGTTCGCATTGATCAGCGGATGCCCGTAGGCGTCGTAGATGCGGATCACCGCCTTGTCGGCGGCGGCGAAGTCGTGGATACGCGGGCTGTCGACCACCGCCTGGCCGGACCCCGTGGTGAAGATCTTCGTCTCGCCGGCGAGCGCCGTCGCGGCGCTGCGGAGCTCGTCGCGGAAGTCGCTGCGGATGCGGTTGCCGACGACCTGCCCGAGGACGAGCGCGAAGACGACGAGGATCAGCAGCGTCAGGCCGGCCGTGGTGACCGCGATCCGCCAGCGGACGGGGATGCGCTCGAAGTAGGGGATCCGCCGGGGGCTGAGACGCCTCACGCGGCGGCCTTCAGCACGTAGCCCGCACCCCGCTTGGTGTGGAGCAGCCTGGGCTCGCCGCCGGACTCGAGCTTCCTGCGCAGGTTGGAGATGAAGACGTCGATCGTGTTGGTCTGCTCGAAGGGGTCATAGCCCCAGACGTCCTCGAGCAGCCGCTCGCGTGAGACGACCAGCTTCTGGTTGCGGGCCAGATACTCGAGCAGCTCGAACTCGCGGTTGGTGAGCTCGATCTCGCGCTCGCCGCGCTTCACCTCCCGCGTGTCGGGGTTGACCAGAAGGTCGCCGACCACGAGCGCGGCGCTGCCGCGCGGCGGGCGGCGACGGAGCAGCGCGCGGATCCTGGCGAGGAGCTCCTCGCGCTCGAAGGGCTTGGGCAGGTAGTCGTCGGCGCCCGTGTCGAGCCCCTTGACGCGGTTCTCGGTCTCCGTGCGGGCGGTGAGGATCAGGATCGGGACGTCGCTCTCGGCGCGCAGGCGGCGACAGACCTCGATCCCGTCGAGCCGCGGGAGGCCGAGATCGAGCACGACCAGGTCGGGCGCGAACTGCTCGGCCGCGGTCAGCGCCTCGGCGCCGTCGCCGGCGCTGCGGACCTCGTGGCCCTCGGCACGCAGGGAGCGGCGGAGCACGTCCGCGATCGCCTCGTCGTCCTCGACGACGAGGACGCGGGCGGAAGCTGTGGCGGTGTCCAGCATCGACTCAAGGGTAGATGCGAATTCGCGCCTCAGAAGCGGCCTTGAGCCAACCTTTAGGCAGCCGCCCAGGCACGCAGGGGACCGAGATCAGGCGTCGAAGTGGGTGGGCGGATGCTTGCAGACCGCATTTTCGGCGCGCCGGAGCGGCGGGATCCGCCTCGGCGCCGCAAAAAGCCTGCCCGCGCAGCGAAGCGGGGCGGTCGCGCGCGCAACCGCGCCCGGGCCCGCTCGCGCGGGGCGTCGTCCCCCGAGGTTCTCCAGCGGCGCCTCGACCTGGCGGGGCTCGCCTGCATCGGCATCGCGGTCTACCTGGGGTACGTCATCTATCTGGGCTGGAACGGCGGCACCGTGGGGAACGGCTCGGAGACGGCGCTCGACTACGCCGTGGGTGCGGGGGGCGTCATCGTCCCGGTCGCGCTCGGGCTCGCCGGACTCGGGCTGATCCTGCGCCCCTTCCTGCCGTCGCCGCGCTCGGTGGCGCTGGGGGTCGCGGCGATCGCCTGCGGGCTCTTGCTGGCGCTCGCCGCGCAGACCGCCGGCCTCGGGCCCGATGGGGCGCGCAGGGAGCTCTTCGACCCGACCTTCTTCCCGCATCACGGCGGCGCCCTGGGCGAGGTCCTCTACTGGGCCACCACAACGCTCTTCCAGCGGCTCGGCGCCCACATCATCGCTCTGGTCCTGCTGGTTTCCGGACTGCTCCTGCTCACCGGGCGCTCGGTCTCCGACCTGGTTCGCGCGGCACGACGCGGCGCGGAGAGGGCAAAGCGCGGCACGGTCGGCTTCGCCACTGCTGTCAAGGAGAGCCGCTTGCGAACGGATCCCGACCTGATCGACACGTCGCCGGCCTCGACCGAGCCGATCTTCGGGCCACCCGAGCCCGTGGCCGGCGGCGACGACTTCCAGGTGATCGTCGGCGGGAACGAGCATGAGAC
>DATFPJ010000195.1:0-19002 GCA_035264865.1 Solirubrobacterales bacterium | reverse complement strand
CGGCTGCGGTGGTGCGTGATCGCGAAGCGGTGCGCCTCGTCGCGCACGCGCTGGAGGACGCGGAGCGCATCCGAGCGCTTCTCCAGCAGGATCGGCTCCGACCGCCCAGGGACGAAGACCTCCTCGATCCGCTTGGCCAGGCTGATCACCGCGACGCCGCGCTCCAGCAGGGGCTCGAGCGTCTTCATCCCGGCCGACAGCTGGCCCTTACCGCCGTCGATCACGATCAGGTCCGGGAGCGCGGCGAAGCTGGCGTCGCGGTCGGAGTCGTGGGGCGAGATGTCCGCCTGCTGGATGTAGCGGCCCAGACGTCTTGACAGCACCTCCTGCATCGCCGCGAAGTCATCGGCGCGCGCTCGGCGAGTCCTCGACGGAGCCGCGCCGTCGCCGTTCGCCTGGTCGAATTCGCCCCGGATGTTGAACTTGCGGTAGTCGGACTTCTTCGGCGCTCCGCCCTCGAAGACGACCATCGAGGCGACCGTATGGGTCTCGCCCAGGTTCGAGATGTCGAAGCCCTCGATCCGAACCGGCACCCGCTCGAGAGCGAGCGCCTCCTGCAGGGCGGAGAGCGTCTCGACCCGCTGCTGGCGGCGGTGCTCGCGGCGCAGCTTGTCCTGCGCGAGCGCGAGCTTGGCGTTCTTCTCCGCGAGCTCCCGCAGCCGGCGCAGATCGCCGCGCGAGGCGACGCGCACCTCGACCTGCGCATCGCGCTGGCTGGAGAGGGCCTCCGCCAGAACGCCGGTTCTTCCCTTGAGCTCGGGCCCCACGATCACGCGGCCGGGCACCGCCGGCGCCGCGCCGTAGTACTGGAGGAGGAACGTCTCGGCGACGTCGCCCGCGTCGCGCTCGACCTCGGCCCCGTCGCCGTCCTCGCCGGCCAGGTAGAAGCCTTGGCGTTCGGCGAGCACGCCGTCACGCACCTGGAAGACCTGGGCGTTCGCATCCCCGCCCTCGACGGCGACCCCGATCAGGTCGGCGCTGCCGAGCGACCCGCCTGCGACCTGCTGACGCTCCATCATCGATCGCACCGCGTTGAGGCGATCGCGGAAGAGCGCCGCCCGCTCGAAGTCCTGAGCCTCCGATGCCTCCTGCATCTTCTGGTCGAGGTCGCCGGCGATCTCCTTGTAGCGGCCCGACAGGAAGCCGACGATCCGGTCGATGTTGCCCCGGTACTCCTCCTTGTCGATGTAGCCGACGCAGGGCGCCTGGCAGCGCTTGATGTAGTAGTCGAGGCACGGGACCCCCGAGCGCCGCCCCGGCTCAGGGCCCTCGCAGGTCCGGTACTGGAAGAGCTTGCCGAGCAGGTCGAGCGTCTCGCGCACGCGCTTGGCGCTCGAGAAGGGGCCGAAGTAGGCGCGATTGGGGCGGTGGCGCTCGCGCGTGAAGTAGACGCGCGGGAACTCCTCGTCGAGGCTGACGCCCACGTACGGGTAGGACTTGTCGTCGCGCAGCCGGATGTTGAAGCGCGGCCGGTAGCGCTTGATGAATGACTGCTCGGCGAGCAGCGCCTCCGGCTCGTTCTCGGTGACGAGGAACTCGATCGACTCGGTGCGGTCGATCAGCTCGGCGGTGCCGCCCATTCCCGCGCCACGCGAGCCCCCCTTTCCCGAGAAATGGGAGGCGACGCGCTTGCGGATCGAGTTCGCCTTGCCCACGTAGAGGGCGTCCCCGGCCCGATCGCGGAAGACATAGACGCCGGGAGCGTTCGGCAGCTCCCGCCTCTGCGTCTCCAGATCACGGGTCGCGCTTGCGCGCGCCCTCGCGTAATGGCTGCTCTTCGCCACAAGTAGAAGGGTAGGCTCCGCGTTCCCCGCGCCCAGGAGGATTCGAGATGGCGAGCACCGCAGAGACCGAGGTTCCGACCCTGAGCACCGACCCGCCGGAGCTCAACACGATGCAGATCGAGCTGGATGGCCAGGTCGGAACCCTGACCCTCAACCGGCCCGACGCGCTCAACGCGATGAGCCCCGAGCTGATCGGCGAGCTCACCGTCGCGGCAGCCTGGCTCGCCGACCGCGCCCCGATCCGGGCGCTGATCATCACCGGCGCGGGACGGGCCTTCTGCTCCGGCGGCGACGTCAACTGGTTCAAGCGCGGGGTCACGGACGAGGGCGTGGACCTGCCGTCCGAGGTGCGCCGCGGCGCGGAGGCCCTGCACAACGCCATCGTCGACTTCCGCCGCATCCCGTATCCGGTGATCGCCGCGATCAACGGGCCTGCGGCGGGCGCCGGAATGTCGCTGGCGCTCTCCGCGGACATCCGGATCGCATCCGAGGACGCCTTCCTGGCGATCGCATACGGCCGGATCGGCGCCGCCCCTGACGGCGGGATGACCTACTTCCTCCCACGTGTTGTCGGGCCTGCGAAGGCGCTGGAGCTGGCGCTGAACGACCCCAATCTCGATGCGCGAGCCGCCCTGGACGCCGGCCTGGTCAGTGAGGTCGTCCCCGCTGACGAACTGCTCAGCCGCGCTCGGGAGAAGGCCGAGAAGCTGGCCGCGAAGGCGCCCTACTACGTGCGGATGACCAAGCGGCTCCTTCACGAGAGCATCGAGAACTCGATCAACGACCACCTGCAGCTCGAGCGGCACGGCATCGCCGACAGCATGGGCACCGCCGACCTGAAGCGCGGCGTCACGGCCTTCTTCGCCGGCGAAACACCCGAGTTTCACGGCGACTAGCGCGAATCCCTATCGCTTAGGTACCCGTATTAGAGTGGCCCGACTGGCGTCCACAGAAAGGTGTGCCCGATGAGACGAGCTTCGATAGTGCTGGCGGTAGCGGGGATCGCCGCCCTGGGCCTCGCAGCCTGCGGCGGTGGTGACGACGACAACGACAACACCGCGGCCTCGACGCCGGCCTCGACGGCTCCGGCCGGTGGTGGCGGCGCCGGAGGCGGTGCCTCGACCGTCGACATTTCGACGCCCTCGGGCAGCTCGCTCGCGTTCGACCAGAAGGACGTCAGCGCCAAGTCCGGCGACGTGACGATCGACTTCGACAACACGCAGGCGACGCCTCACGACGTGGTCGTCGAGGACTCCTCGGGCCAGGAGCTCGGCAAGACCGACCTGGTCTCGAGCCAGACGACCTCGACCACGGTCAGCCTGCAGCCCGGGACCTACACGTTCTTCTGTGACGTGCCCGGCCATCGTGAAGCCGGAATGGAAGGGACGCTGACCGTCAAGTAGCGCTACGCGGGCGGGTCCTGTCGCGGAATCTCACCGCGGATCGAGGCATCTCACCCCGGATGAGATTCCGCGCCACCCGCCCGAGGAGAGAATTGACGGGACGCCGTTCACCGGCGTCGCTCGCCCCAAATGAGCTATTCGGGAAGGGCTCGGCCGACGGAGTCGGCCACGCAGGCCGGTTTGTCCGAGCCTTCCACTTCCACCGTGAAGCGGGTCACGATCTGCCACCAGCCCCCGCCGACCTCCTCGACCTCGACGATCTCGCCCGTGGTTCTGATCCGCGAGCCCGCCGGAACCGGGGCCGGGAAGCGGACCTTGTTCCAGCCGTAGTTCACGCCCAGCTTGAACCCGGTGGTGTTCATCAGCGCGAGCCGCATCCCGTCGATCAGCGAGAGCGTCAGGTTTCCGTGCGCGACGGTCGTGCCGAACGGGCTCTCGTTCTTAGCCCGCTCGACGTCGACGTGGATCCATTGATGGTCGTTCGTGAGGTCCGCAAAGGTGTTGATGTCCTCCTGCGTCACCTCGCGCCATTCGCTGGGGCCGATCGTCTCGCCCTGCAACGCCTTGAGCCCCTCGATGCCGTCGATCTGAACCGTTGCCATTGATCGCACCCTAACGGCACGGAGTATGAATAAGCCTCTGAACCGCCGCCCCAAAACCTCTCGCCTGGTCGCGGCGGCCTGCTGCCTCATTCCGATCCTCGGCCTCGCTGCGTGCGGTGGTGGCGGAGGCGGCGGCAACGAGCCCGGCTCGGTAGAGCTCAACCTCGTGGTCGGAAACCTCCTCCCGCTGGATGGGCCCTCGAGAGCGCTCGGTGAGTCGGGTCGGAAGGCGTCGGATCTGGCGATCGAGCAGCTCGAAGAGGCCATCGGCGAAACCGGCTCGGACCACACGGTCCGCGCGGTGAGCCGGGACCAGGGCATCGACGTATCGGCGAGCGGTGCAGCGAAGGGCCTCGTCGATGAGGCCGGGTCGAGCTGCCTGACCGGTCCGTGGTCGGCGGACGCCGTGGCCCAGACCGGGCGCGACGTCGCGATCCCCTCCGAGGTGCTCGAGATCGCGCCCGTCCCGACCGGCGAAGCCGTGTCTGGGTTGAACGACCACGACCTCGTCAACAGCACCGCCCTGCCCGAGTCGGTCGAGGGCTCGGCGCTGTCCCAGGCGATCGAGCGCGATCTCGGCGGCGCCGAGGGCCGGACCGTGAACGTCGCCGCGTCCGACAACAGCTACGGCGACAGTCTGACCCAGGACTTCGTCGAGGACTGGCAGGACGACGACGGAACGGTCGCAGCACAGACCGTGCTCACTTCTCCGCCGCTGAGCAGCTCCTCCGGTTCCCAGATCACCAGCGGCGGTCCGGACGCGATCCTGCTGATCGCCGACCTCAACGCGTTCTCCCAGCTCGCCGCAACTCTCTCCGCGAGTGCGGGCTGGAACCCGGCGACGGCCTGGGGCAGCGACCAGCTCGTCTCGCCCGGGCTCCCGAGCTTGGTGGGCGCGGAAGCGATCGACGGCATGCGCGTCCTCGCGCCCGGTGCCCCCAGCGAGGAGCCGGTCTCCTCCGCGTTCGCCCAGTCGTTCAAGGCCGGCGACCCCCGCGCCGTCAAGCCGGCCCCGTTCGCGGCCCAGGAGTTCGACGCCACGGTCCTCTGCTACCTGGCCGCGGTCGCGGCCGGCTCCACGGACGGGCAGAAGATGGCAGACGAGCTGATCGACATCACTGCCCCCGGCGGAGACCAGTTCAGCTGGCAACAGCTCCCGGACGCGATCAAGGCCCTCGAGGACGGGCAGGACATCGATTACGTGGGCGCCTCCGGCCCGATCGACATGGACGTCGGCGGCAACCCGACGAGCGGCGTCTTCGACGTCTACCGGTACTCCGGCCGGCGCCTCTCGATCGTTGACGAAGTCTCGGTCGAGAAGCCGAACCCGGCCGCGCCCTAGCGGCGGCCAGGCCGCTCCATTTTGGGAGCGAAGGGCAAAGCCCGCAGCGACTTATGTGGGGCGGCCGCTTGCCGCCGCGATCTGATGGCGGCGGCCAGGCCGCTCCATTTTGGGAGCGAAGGGCGAAGCCCGTAGCGACTTATGTGGGGTGGCCGCTTGCCGCCGCGATCTGATGGCGAAGCCAGTCACTGCACCAGCCTGACCTCCAGCGGCGGCGCGAGCAGCACTCCGGCGCCGTCGGCCAGCGCGAGGATCCGCGCCACGTACGCGCGGGTCTCGGAATACGGCGGGACGCAGCCGCAGGCCGCCACCGCCGCTGGGCCGGCGTTGTAGGCCGCCAGGGCCAGTGGGACCGAGTGAAAGCGCCGCAGCAGGTCCGACATCAGGTGGGCCTGAGCGTCGATCGACGCAACCGGGTCGAACGGGTCGGTCAACCCGTAGCTTCGCGCCGTCGAAGGCATGAACTGGGCAATCCCAAGCGCCCCCGCCGACGACACCGCACGCGGGTTGAACCCGGACTCCGCCATCAGCTGCGCGGCCAGCAGCCCGGGCGAGACGTTCCAGCGCGCGGCCGAGCGAAGCAGCGGGGCGCGATACGGGGCGGGGACGAATCCGGGCACGCCCGATCCGTCGGCCGGGCCCTCGGCCTCGCCGTCGGGCCCGATCGCGTTCCCCGCGTCCGAGCAAGGGGGCGGGCCGGCGGTGTAGCCGAAGTGCCAGGCCTCCCAGCTGTAGCGCCGCACGAAGCCGAAGCGCCCGGCGTGCGCGTCGAGCCACCCGTATGCCGAGGATGGGCCGAGGTCGAGCTCGGTCGCGCAGCGATGCAGGGAATGCCCCGGCGGCGCCACCCACCTGGGGTCGGGATGGCGCGCGAAGAGCTCGGCCTGCTCGGCGTCCGACCGGAAGCCGGAGACCACGACCAGGTCGATCCCCGCCCGGCGGGCGGCGGCGGCCATCCGGTCGTAGGCTGCTGCCACGTCCGGTCGCATGCCCTCGCCGTCGCGGTAGAGGAGCGGTCCGGAGTAGCCGCCGCCCTCGGCCACGGCGGGCATGCCGGTCCAGGAGGACGAGGGCACGGTCGCCTCGGCGACCGCAGCCGCCGCCACCCGGATCATTCGTGTCTCTCCGCTGCGCTCGCCACCCGGCAGCCGCCGGGGATCGATCGCGGCAACGACCGTGACGCGTGCGCGCAGCGGCGGCGTTGAGGCGAGGTCCGGAAATGAGATCCGCAGCCGATCCGCGCCGACCCGGTTGCGGCTGGCCGCGTCGAGTGCGGCGAGCCGCGCCCTGGCCAGGTACTCCGCTCGCGACAGATGGCGCGGGTTGGGAGCGCCGTCCGGTAGCCGCGCCGGTGCCAGCAGGCGCGAGACGTCGTCCCGCATGCTCCGGGCGGCCGAGATCGCCGCCAGATCGGCGGCGCGCTGCACCCTCCCCTTCCCGGTCGAGGCGCCTCCGATCGCCGCCAGAAGGAGTGCACAGAGGATCAGGATCAGCCCGGCGCCGAGCAGTGCCGGCAGGGCCTGGCCGCTGCTCCCGCGACGTGGCGGGCGCCCCTGCCTGGTCGTGCCGAGACCAAGTAGGCGCCGCGCGGCCCTTCCGGCAAGCGCCGCGAGACGGCCCCCCGCGCTCACCCCGGCGAGCGCGCGCCGGGCCCCGAGCGGCGAGGGAGCGCGAGTGATCACCCGCCCTGGCAGACCTCGCGTGCCGAGCTCCCCAACCGCCAGGGCGGCGAGCGAGCGGTCGCGCGGCAGCGAGAGGTACAGGCACCCTCCGATGACCTCGATCGGCTCGCACTCGAGCGCCGGGACCCAGAGCCGGCCCGGGAGATGCACGATCGCCAGCTCCGCCTCCGGAGCCGAGACGGCCGCCTCGAGCTCCTCGAACGCCTCGCCCGGATCCGGCAGGGCGAGGTGACAGAGGTGTCCGCGAGCCGAGCCCCGGCGCCCCGCAGCGCGGAGCGCCTCCTCGAGGCGCCGGGCGGCAGGCGCCGCCAGCAGCGTCGGGCCCCGGCGCTGGGCCCGCTCGCCGACCTCGATCAGCAGGGTCCCCGCTCCGGTCAGAGCCGCGGCCTCCACCGCAAGCGCCGCCGAAACCCCGAGGCTCGACCGGTGCTCGCCTCCGGTCGCGAGGATGACCGCGGTCACGAGCCGCCTCCCGCCGGCGGCCGCGACCATGCCTCCGAGCTGACGGTGAGCGCCTTCGCCATCGCGGCAAGAGGGGCGGGCGGCCTCAGCTGGACGACCACTTTGCCGCCCCGAGCAGTGACGTGCGAACGGCCGCGGGCCCAGCCTGGAAGGGCGTCGCGGGCGGCCGCGCCGGCGTCCTTCCCGGCTGCGCCGGCCAGCGCTCCTGCCTCGGCGGCCCCGTCCGTAATCGTCAGCGAGTAGCCCACCAGCAGCAGCTGGAGCGCGAGCGCGGCGGCAAGCGCAAGCGCCGGGAGGGCGGCCAGCAGCTCGACCGATGCCTGGCCGGCGCGCGTCTCAGCCCGAGCCGTCACCGAGCCTCGAAGCCGCGGAGACGTACGGGAGCCTGACTCCCGGCACCAGCCCTGGGACGCGCACCCTCACCCGGACGCCGTCCCCGTCGCGGATACCGGCGCCGGCGCGGAGGGAACCGGGCAGGGCGCGGCGCGCCGCGGCCTCCGCGTCCGCTCCGACCTCCTGCGCGCGGGCGCCCGCCCGCGCCGAGTTACCCGCGGCCCAGAGGGCCCACCCGACGACGGCCGTCTGCGCCGCGAGCACCAGGCAGGCGGCGAGCACCGGAAGCAGGGCGACGAACTCGACCGAGGCCTGTCCGCTCGCGATCATCCTGCGCCTTCGGATGCCGAACACGCGGCGACGCTAGGCGCGCGGTTCGCGCGAAAGACGCGTCAGCCGATACGGGTCAGGGCTCGATCGACGCCCTGACCGTCACGTCCGCGGCCTGCTCAGGAGTAGGTGGTCGCGTCGCGCCAGATCAGGAAGATCACCGCGAGGCAGGTCGCCAGCAGCGCGACCCAGAGGACGAGCCCGCCCCTCCAGTCGATGAAGTCGTCGTAGGCGACCACCAGCAGGGCGATCCCGCCGACCGCCCCGAACAGCCCGGCCCGGCGCCCGTCGGTCAGGGTCGCCAGCGTCATCTGCTGCTCGCGGTAGACCCGGTAGAGCAGCCAGGCGATCGCGGCGAAGAAGCACATCGAGAGTGCGGCGAGGACCGCCTCGGCCGCGTTGCCGCCGCCCGGCAGGAAGTCGATCGCCGCCGCCAGCGCGGCGATGATCGCCACGTTTCGGATCGTCTGCAGCACGCCTCGATTCTAGGCGAGGGTCCACGGCGATCCGGCGACGCGGACAGGTCGCCGACGTAAACGGTCCGTCAAATCGATTTGGTTGGAAATTGCGCAGTTCGGCGCTGCGCGGATTGCCAGTCCCGGAGATCCGTCGTTAGCGTCCGCGTCGATGGCGTCGCAAGTCCGTACACCCCCCGGCTCGGCCACCGACTCAGAGCTCGCCGCCACCGCCCTTCGCTTTGCGCGGCGGGTGCATCTCGGGCAATACCGCAAGCAGACGAACGAGCAGTTCGTGCAGCACCCGATCGCGGTCGCCAGGCTGCTGTCCGAGTCGGGCTACGACGGCGCCCTGATCGCCGCCGCCTACCTCCACGACGTAGTCGAGAAGACCGAGGTCCAGCTGGACGAGATCCGCGAGCGCTTCGGACCATCCGTCGCGGAGCTGGTCGACAACCTGAGCGAGAACGAGGAGATCCCGGAGTACGCGGATCGGAAGCGCGCTCTGCGCGGCAGGGTCCTGGAGAGTGACCGCGACGCGATGATCATCTACGCCGCGGACCGCGTCGCCAACATGCGCGACTGGCGAAAGGTGCCGCCCGAGGACCGCGGCGCGTGCGGAGAGCGTCTCGGCACCTCGTTGGACGAGCGCCTCGAGCTCTGGGGCGAGGACGTCGACGAGCTCCGCGACCTGGACTCCGAGCTGCCCTTCCTCGAGGAGATGGAGGGCGAGCTCGACGCCCTCCGCTCCGAGGCCTGACGCTCGGCTAGGGCTTCTCCTCTTCCGCCAGGCGCATCCGCCGCAGTACCGGCATCACGACCCAGGGGACGATCAGGACGACGGCGATCCCCGCCGTGAAGAGCGCGGGCGCCGGGCTCTTGAAGAGGATGTCGGCGATCAGCAGGACCGCTCCCACCAGGGAGGCGAGCAGCACCAGCAGGCCGGCGATCGCGAGCCGGTTGGAGACCCGCACCAGGTTCTCCTTGTCCCGCATCCGGAAGAGCAGCCGGTGGTTGGCCGTCGGCGCGATCAGCAGCGCGGTCGCCACCGCGGTGGACATCAGCACGCCGAAATAGAGGTTGCGCTGGAAGGCATCCAGGCGCGTGAATCCCTGCGAGAAGGGAACCGTCAGCAAGAACGCGAACAGGATCTGGACGCCCGGCAGGGCGACCCGCAGCTCTTGGAGCAACTCCCCAAGGTTGCGATCCGCCCGCTCGGCGGGCGTCTCGTTCCTCTCGCTGTCGCGGTTTTCCGATGTGGACGATTCGGGCGCCATGGCTACTTCTGCGTCATCACGACGATGCCCAGAACGATCGATGCCGCAACCACCAGGAAGGCGAGCGCTGCGAGGACACCCGCCGCCGTGGCGAGCGCGGACCGCTCGCTGCGGGCGAGGTCGGCCGAGCGCGAGATCCCGAAGATCAGGATGGCGAAGGCGGTGCTGATGCCGATGCCCGCGACGAGCGAGGCGACGACCGACTGCAGCAGCGACTTCGTGTCGACGAGCGTCGCGAGCATTCCCGCCTAGCCTCCCGCCGGGAGCGGCTCCTCGCGAAGACGCCTGCTGAAGAAGACCGCCAGAGCGGCCAGGCCGAACAGGCACACCATGATCGGGCCCGCCGCGACATTCCCGAAGAGGTTGCAGAACCCATACGTGACGGCCCCCATCGCCGCCGCGGCAGGCAGCGTGAGGAGCCAGGCCACCACGATGTTGCCGGCGACTCCCCAGCGGACGGCTGAGACCTGCTTGCCCGCCCCCGCTCCCATCACGCCTCCGCTGATCACCTGAGTGGTGGAGAGCGGAAAGCCGTAGTGGGAGGAGGCGAGGATCACGGCCGCCCCCGCCCCCTGGGCGGAGAACCCCTGGGCGGCGTCCATCTTGATGATGCGCGTGCCCATCGTCCGGATGATCCTCCAGCCGCCGAAATACGTCCCCAGGGCGATTGCGCTAGCCGCCGAGACCACGACCCAGAACGGCACGTCGGCGTCGGAGGACAGCGAGCCGTTGGCGACCAGCGCCAGCGTGATCACACCCATCGTCTTCTGCGCGTCGTTCGTGCCGTGGGCGAGCGCGAGCATCCCACCGGAGAGGACCTGTCCCAGCCTGAATCCGCGGTTGACCAGCCCCGGGCGCTCCCGGCCGACTATCCCGTAGACCAGGTTGATCGCGATCACTCCGGCGATGAATGCGACGATCGGCGCGAGCACCGCCGGGATCAGGACCTTGCCGACCAAGCCGGCGGACTCGACCGCGGCCGAGCCGGAGGCGGCGAACGCGGCGCCGACCACCCCGCCGATCAGGGCGTGGGAGGAGCTCGAGGGCAGGCCGAAGTACCAGGTCGCGAGGTTCCAGATGATCGCCCCTACCAGGCCGGCGAAGACGACCGTCGTGGTGATCACGTCCGAGTCGACGACGTCCTTCGCGACGGTCGCCGCGACAGCCAAGGAGATGAAGGCTCCGACGAAGTTGAGGAGGGCGGCGTAGGCGACCGCGATCCGAGGGGGCATCGCGTGCGTCGAGATCGAGGTGGCGACGACGTTCGCAGTGTCGTGGAAGCCGTTGGTGAAGTCGAAGACGAGCGCGGTCGCGACGACGATGACGAGGACGACGTCGCTGCTCACGCGTTCTTGATGACGATGCCCTCGACGATGGACGCCGAGGTCTCGGTCGCGTCGATCGCGCGCTCGAGCCTCAAGAAGATGTCCCGCCACCGAATCACGACCATCGGGTCGATCCGGTCGGCGAACAACGAGGCAACCGCGTCACGGTAGATCCGGTCGCCGTCGTTCTCGAGGCGGTGAATCTCGATCCAGTAGTGCTCGAGATCCTTGAACCCGCGCAGATTCTGGAGCAGGCCGTAGAGCTGCTCGCAGCACTTGACCAGCACCTCGGCCAGCGCCTGCGACTGGTCCATCGGCGCTTCGATCCGGTAGAGGCCCATGAAGTCCGCGACCTCCTCGATGTGGTCCACGATGTCGTCAGTCTGCGTGGCGAGGGTGTGGATGTCCTCGCGGTCGATCGGCGTCACGAACGTCGTGTTGAGCCGCTGGATGATGTCGTGGGTGATCCGATCGCCCTCCTGCTCGGCCTTCAGGATGTCCGTCGAGAGGCCGGGGTCATCCGGCCATTGCTGGAGCAGGTCGCGCAGGAGCTTTGCGGTCCGGAGCGTGTTCTGCCCGCCCTCGGCGAAGAGATCGAAGAAGACGCGGTCCTTGGGGACGAGTGAGAACCGGGCCACGGGCGCACGAACCTAGCAGGGACCCTGCGACCGGGTAAAGCCCCTACAGGGTCGTACCGACGGCGGCCTCCGCCAGCTCGGAGTGACGCCGGGTGAGCTCTGCCTGCATGTCGCGCGGCTCGTCGCCGTCGATCTCTCGGTGCGACCAGACGCCGTCCGCTCCGAGCTCCCAGGAGCTGACGTTGTCCGCGAAGGCGCGGTCCAGGACATCGGTGAGTTGCGCGCGGTTCGTGGGGTCCTCGACCGGCGCGATCAGCTCGACGCGGTTGTAGAGGTTCCGCGGCATCAGGTCCGCGGAACCCATGAACACCGTGGTCTCGCCGTTGCGTTCGAAGGAGTAGATCCTCGAGTGCTCGAGGAAGCGGCCGACCACCGAGGTGACCCGGATGTTGTCCGAGACGCCCTGCACGCCCGGGCGGAGCGCGCAGATGCCGCGGATGTTGAGGTCGACCTCGACGCCGGCCTGCGAGGCCCGGTAGAGCGCCCGGATGCAGGAGGCGTCGAGCAGCGAGTTCATCTTCATCCGGATCCGGGCGGGGCGCTCCGGCGAGTGGGCCTCCACCGTCCGCTCGATCTCCCCGATCATCCCCTCCTTCAGGTTGAACGGGGCGACCAGCACCTTGCGGTAGCCGCTCGGGCGGGCATAGCCGGTCAGGTAGTTGAACATCTCGGCGATGTCGTCCCCGATCTCCTGGTCGGCGGTGAACAGCCCGAAGTCCGTGTAGAGGCGCGCCGTCTTGGGGTTGTAGTTGCCCGTCCCGATGTGGACGTAGTTGCGGACCCCGTCGCCCTCGCGCCGCGCCACCAGCACGCACTTGACGTGGGTCTTGAGACCGGGGATGCCGTAGACGACGTGCACGCCCGCCTCTTCCAGCGCCCTCGCCCAGCGGATGTTCGCGCTCTCGTCGAAACGGGCTTTGAGCTCCACCAGGCAGACGGCCTGCTTGCCTCGCTCCGAGGCCTCGATCAGCCCGGGGACGAGCGGAGAGTCGGCGCTGGTTCGATAGACGGTCTGCTTGATCGCCAGGACGTTCGGGTCCTCGACCGCCTGCCGGACGAAGCGCTCGACCGACCCCGCGAAGGAGTCGTAGGGGTGGTGCACCAGGATGTCGGCCCCGCGCATCGCGCCGAAGACGTCGACCTCGCGCTGGGTCCGGCTGCCCTGCTGGAGCTGTGGCGGGGTCACCCCCTGGAAGGGCGGGTAGCGCAGCTCGCGGTAGCCCTGCACCGAGTAGATGTCGCTCAGGTCGTCGAGCCCGAGCAGCCCGGGGACCTCGTAGACCTGCTCAGTGCCGATACCCATCGCCTCGACCAGCTGGTCGCGGAGGAGTGGCGCCATGTCGCTCGAGACCTCGAGGCGGACTACCTCCCCGAAGCGGCGGCGCCGGACCTCCTCCTCGACCGCGAGCAGCAGGTCGTCGGCCTCGTCAGAGACGTCGTAGTCGGTGTCGCGAGTGACGCGGAAGAGAGAGTGATGGACGATCTCCATCCCGGGGAAGAGGTCGTCGAGGTTCGCCGCGATCACCTCCTCGAGCGGGACGAAGGTGAGCCCGTCACCGATCGAGAGGAAACGGCGCAGGAGCTCCTTCGGCACCTTCACCCTGGCCGCGACCTCCTCGTCCTTCTCGGGATTGCGCAGCAGGACACCGATGCTGAGCGACATGTTCGAGATGTAGGGGAACGGCCGGCCGCGGCCGATGACCAGCGGGGTCAGCGCCGGGAAGACCTGGCTGGTGAAGAGGTGCTCGACCTCCTCGCGCTCGGCCTCGTCCGCCGCGTCAAGGGAGATGACCCTGATCCCGTGCTCGGCCAGGGCCGGATGGATCTCCTCCTCGTAGCAGCGGGTGAGCCGTCCCCGCAGGTCGACCACCCGCTGGCGGATCAGGCCGAGGACGTCGGACGGAGACATCGCGTCGGCGCCGCGGGCGTCGACCTTCTGCTCCATCTTGTCGTGCAGGCCGGCGACCCGGACCATGAAGAACTCGTCGAGGTTGTCCTCGTAGATCGCGCAGAAGTTGACCCGCTCGAGCAGCGGGACCCGGGAGTCCTCGGCGAGCTGGAGGACGCGGTCGTTGAAGTCGAGCCAGGAGAGCTCGCGGTTGAAGTAGAGGGACGGGTCGGTTAGGTCGGGCTCGGCGGCGCTCGTTCGGACCCCGTCCGGTGTGACCGTCGCGCCTCCCTCGGCCGCCGGCCCGCTGGATTCGGTGGTTCGCTGAGCGAGCTCGTCCGCCACCCGGTCAGGGTACCGCCGTGCCCGAAGCGGCCCCTGACGAGCTTGATGCGCGGCTCCTGCGCCGGCTCGGTAATGCGGCGGCGGCCGCGAACGTCCCGGGGACCCCTACATAGGGGGCAGCTTGGGACGTTCAGCGGGGTGGTTGGCCCGCTCCCGGTCGAGCCGCGCCCGTTCCGCCTGTGCCTCGGCCTGCCGGGCGGCGCGCTCCGCCGCCTCGGCCTGGGCCCGGGCCCGCTGCGCCGCCTTGGCCGCCCTCCGGGCCTCGCGCGCGCGATACAGATAGGCGTCGACCGAGCGCTCGAGCCGGTTCCAGGTGCCCGCCTCCTCCTGTCGTGCCCAGAACGCGGCGAAGCGCTCGCTGAGCAGCTGCCGGCGCGCCTCCAGGTAGACGGCTAGGACGTCGAGCCCCCGGTAAGCCGTCCGGTGGCGAGCCCGGGCGGCGAGCCGCGGGTCCAGGTCGGGCGCGGTCCCCGCCCTGGCCCGGACCGCCTCCGCGTCGGCCCTCTGGAGCTCCGCCAGATGCTCGCGGACGCGGGGCAGCATCACGTCGCAGTCGTGGATCTCTCCCAGGATGTCCTGGAGATCGCGGGCGCGGCGCCGGGCGGTGTCGGCGGGCTGCCCGAAGCAGAACCCGGTCACCTCGAGCACGTAGCGAAGGCGCTTGGCCGCGATCCGCATGTTGTGCTGGGCCTTGGTCTTGCCGTCGAGCGCTCGGGGCGCGAACGACTGCATCTCGTCGAGCCTCACCTTGATGATCCGGGCGGCGTTCTCGGCCAGCGACCGGGACGGGTCGAGCTTCTTGACAGGCCGCGCCTTCACGCCGCCACCTGCCTCGCACCCCTGACCAGCTCCTCCATGCTCTCGCGAAGCGGCCTCAGGTGCCCGTCCCCGACCAGCGGCGCGAGTTCCTCGTTGGTCTGCCCCTGCTCGACGCGGAACCTCTCGAGCAGCGAATCGACACCCCGCCGGTCGGGCGCGGCGACCTGGCGGGTGAAGCCGCGGAGCGAGACGATCGCCACGTCCCGGTCCCGCCGCTCCCCGAGAGCGTCGGCCAGGCGCTTCACCTCGGCGAGGGCCTCCCGGTAGGGCTTCGCAGGGAAACACGGCTCGAAGATCTCGAGGGCGGCGCGCAGGCGGCGGGTCGCGACGCGCATGTCATGGACGCGCTCGATGTCCTCGGTGTCGAGCACCCCGTGCGCGTGCTCAAGCAGCTCGCTCGTCCTCACCTCGACGATCTTTGCGGCGGCTTCCGCGTAGGCGTCATCGGCGCCGAGATCGGGGATCGGCTTGGCTTTGGCCACGGACTCTCGAACCGTATCGCCAGGGAGCTTTGTTACGGTCGTCCGAGCCCGTTCGGGCTTCCGGCAAGGACAAGCCGGCCGATTAGTTTCGCTCTCCCTCGCGGTCTTTAGGAGCAACCGAGCCGCCAAAGGCAAGGACGATGAGCACCCAATCTCAACTCGCGATCGAGGCCGAAGGCCTGGAGAAGTCCTTCGGCGATACCCGCGCCGTCTGCGGCGTGGACCTCGCCGTGCGCCGCGGCAGCGTCTACGGAATGCTCGGGCCCAACGGCGCCGGCAAGACCACGACGATCCGGATGCTGGCGACGCTGCTCCGGCCGGATGGCGGCGAGGCGCGCGTGCTGGGGCACGACATCGTTCGCGAGGCCGATGAGGTGCGCGCCAGCGTCAGCCTCACCGGCCAGCTGGCATCGGTGGACGAGGACCTGACGGGGCGCGAGAACCTGATCCTGATCGGCAGGCTGCTCGGATATTCGCGTGCGCAGGCAAAGGCGCGTGCGGACGACCTGCTCGACGCATTCGGACTCGCCGAGGCCGCCGGTCGGCTCGTCAAGAACTACTCGGGCGGGATGCGACGCCGGCTCGACATCGCCGCGAGCCTCGTCGTGACGCCGGATCTGATGTTCCTCGACGAGCCGACCACCGGTCTCGACCCACGCTCGCGCAACCAGGTCTGGGACATCATTCGCGCGCTTGCGGGCGCCGGCACCACCGTCCTGCTCTGCACGCAGTACCTCGACGAGGCCGACCAGCTCGCCGACGGGATCGCGGTGATCGACCAGGGCAAGGTGATAGCCGAGGGGACCCCCGCCCAGCTCAAGGCCTCGGTCGGCTCGGGCGCCCTGCGCATCAGGCTGCTCGAGCCCGAACAGCGGCCTGCCGCCGAGCCCGTCGTCGCGAGCATCCTCGGTGGATGCGAGGTGCACTTCGAGGCCGATCCCGCGTCGCTCTCGGCGCCGTGCGGGAGCGCCGATCAGGCGGCCGAGGTGGTGGGCGAGCTGACGCGCCAGGGGATCGAGGTCGCCAACTTCTCCCTCGGCCAGCCCAGTCTCGACGAGGTCTTCCTCGCCCTGACCGGGCACACGGCGGAGGACGTCGCGACCGACGGTGACAGCGAGATCGAGGAGGAGGCGGCGGTATGAGCACTCCGGAAACACAGGCCACGCCGGCCCCGGCCCTGCAGGAGCCGAAGCTTCAGAAGGCGCTCGCCTCCTCGCGCCCGAAGCGGGCGAGCGCGCTCTCCGCCACGCTCACCTTCGGCTGGCGCGGAATGCTCAAGGTCAAGCACGTCCCGGAGCAGCTGATCGACGTGACCATCACCCCGGTGATGTTCACGCTGCTCTTCACGTACCTGTTCGGCGGCGCGATCGCCGGCTCGACCAGCGCCTACCGCGACTTCATCCTCCCCGGTGTCCTTGTGGTGGCGGTCCTGTTCACCACGGTCTACTCGGGGATCGCAATCAACACCGACGTCACCAAGGGCGTGGTGGACCGCTTCCGGTCGCTGCCGATCTGGCCCTCGGCTCCCCTGCTCGGCGCCCTTATCGGCGACATGGTGCGCTACCTGGTCGCCGCCACCGTGATCATCGTCCTCGGGCTGATCCTCGGCTTCAGGCCAGACAACGGCGTCCCCGGAGTCCTCGCCTCGGTCGGCCTGGTTGTGCTGTTCTCCTTCGGCCTCTCGTGGGTGTTCACCAGCCTGGGCCTCGTCATGCGCTCGCCCAACGCGACGATGAACGCGGGGTTCATGAGCATCTTTCCGCTCACCTTCCTGAGCAACGTCTACGTCGAGCCGAACACCCTGCCGGCCGGCCTGGAGGCGTTCGTGAACGCGAACCCGATCTCGCACCTGGTCAGCGCCTGCCGCGAACTCATGGATGGATCGCCGGAAGCGGAGAACCTGATCGTCGTCCTCGGAACCACAGTCCTGCTGACCGCCATCTTCCTGCCGCTGACGACCTACCTGTACCGGCGCGCGTAGCTGCTCCGGCCTCGCCGCCTACGCCACGACCTTCTCCCCGTCGCCGTCGAGGCTCCCGTTGAGCAGCGTCAGGATGATTCCCTCGCGGAGGCCTCCCTTGCCGATCTGAAGCGGCTGCCCGAGCATCTGCGAGAACCTCTCCAGCAGCAGGACGCCCGCGGGGAGCAGCTTGACCCGGCGCGGGTCGAGCTCGAAGCGCTTCGCCACCTCGTAGATCTCGTCCCCTGAAAGCACCCGGACGGCACGCTCGAGCGTCTCGTACTCGAGAACCGCGCCGACCAGGGTCCGCAGGGACGTGGCGCTGCCGCCGACGGCGACGGCCTGGTCGGGATGCTCGAGCTCGACGTCCTCGAAGAATTCGGCGATGTGGTCACGAAGCCCGCGAATCTCAGAGGCGGACGGAGGGTCGCTCTCAAGGTGGTCCTCGGCCAGCGAGCCGGAGCCGATCTTGAACGACTTCACCTCGGTGACCCCGTCGGGAACCGTGCCGTAGATCACTTCGGAGGAACCTCCCCCGACGTCGACCACGGCGATGGTGCCCTCGACCGGATGCCCGAGCGACTTGGTCGCGCCGATGAACGCGAAGCGCCCTTCCTCCTCCTCATCCAGCACGTCGACCTCGACCCCCGCGATCTCCTCGATCTCCTTGACGACCTTGTCGCGGTTCTTCGCCTCGCGGATGGCGGCGGTCGCGACCGTCTTGACGACCTCGGCGCCCATCTCCTGGGCCAGGCGCACCTGGGTGCTGACGACGTCGGCGACCTCCGCGACCTTCTCGGCGGTGATCTTGCCGTTCTTCGAGGCGCCCTTGCCGATCCGCGTGTAGGCCCGCTGCTCCATCACCTTGCGGAGCTGCCCGTCGTCGGGCTCGGCCACGAGCAGGCGCGTCGTGTTCGAGCCGATGTCGATGGCCGCGCAGAGCATCAGCTTGGATTCTCCCAGGGAATCCGGACCCGGCCCGTGGAGCGAGGTACTCTCGGCTCGATGGAGGCTCGGGCGCCATCGCTCCCCGTTGCGGCCGTGCCCCGGACGTCACTCGTCCGGCGCGCCCGATTTCTGGCGCGGCTCGGGCTCGCTTGGCATGCCGCCGAGGCGGCGATCGCAATCGCCGCGGGGGTCGCCGCCTCGTCGATTGCCCTGGTCGGCTTCGGCGCTGATTCGCTGGTCGAATCGATCGCGGGCGTGGTCCTGCTGTGGAGGCTGAGTGACGGGCGCGCGCAGTCGGAGCAGGCCGAGCAGCGGGCACAGAGGCTTATCGGCCTGACCTTCTGGCTGATCGCCACCTACGTCGGCGTCGAGGCGATCCGCTCCCTGATCGGCGGCGATCAGCCCTCGGTCAGCTATCTCGGAATCGGACTTGCCACCGTCACACTCGTGACGATGCCTCCCCTCGCCGCGGCCAAGGCGCGAGTCGCGCACCGGCTCGGCTCTGCCGCAACGCTCAGCGAGGGGCGGCAGAACCTCCTCTGCGCCTATCTCTCGGCGGCGCTCCTGGTTGGGCTCGGGGCCAACGCCGCCTTCGGTTGGTGGTGGGCCGACCCGGTGACGGCGCTGTTGATCGCCGCCGTGGCGGTGAACGAGGGTCGCGAGGCCTGGCGCGGCGAGGGCTGCGCCGACGACTGCTGCTAGCCGGGCAGGCTGGCGCGGATGATCGCTGAGCCGGCCTGGTCGTGGACGCGGTGGGTTTCGCGGACCTCCACGTCCTCGAAGCCGGCCGCCTCGAGCTCGGTGCGGAACTCCTCCTCGGTCAGGGCTCCCGCGATGCAACCCGTCCACTGAGCCATGTCGGCGCGCGTGGCGTCGTCCATTCCGGGGTCGGCGACGATGTCCGTGACGGCGAAACGGCCACCCGGC
>DATFPJ010000194.1:0-15741 GCA_035264865.1 Solirubrobacterales bacterium | reverse complement strand
CGAGGGCTGGTACGTCGCCTCGTACGACCGTCGCCGCGAGGACGTCCGGCACTTCCGCCTCGACCGGATCAAGGAGGCCGAGGTCTCCAAGGAGCACTTCGAGCCCCGACCCGAGGTCGAGGAGATCGCGGCGATCGAGGGCACCTGGCTCTCCGGTGAGCACGTCCCGGCAGCCGACGTGGCGCGGGTCTGGGTCTCGCCGGAGCGGGCTCGCTGGGCGCGCGAGGAGCACACCGTGACGGAGGAGCTCACCGACGACGCCGTCGTGATCGAGGTGCCCTACGGCTCGACCGACTGGCTCCTTCGCGAGATCCTCAAGGGCGCGGGCGAGCTGGTCGTGCTCGAGCCGGAGTCCGCGCGGGAGGCGATCGCCGACGAGCTCGCCGTGGACGCCGGCGCGACGGCCGTCAAAGCCGCCTAGTAGCTGCGGGTCCGCCGCGGAATACTGAGCGGGCGATGTCGCAGGAGAACATCGAGGTCATCAGGAGGGCCTACCGAGCGTGGCATCAGTCGGGGCTCGACGCGTTCCTAAGGTATTGGGCCGAGGACGCACGCTGGCGAAGCATCGAGGGAGCGCCCGATGATCGTGGCCCAATCCAAGGAAGGGCGGGGGTGCGGGCCTTCATCGAGGATTGGCAGGAGACGTTCGCCGAGTTCCGGGTCGATCCCGTGGAGCTGACCGATGCCGGCAAGGAGACGGTTGTCGCCACGCTGCAATATGCCGGGCGCACGAAACACAGCGACGTCGAGCTTCCCGGTACGCCGTTCGCCGCCGTCTTCGTCGTCAGGAATGGCCAGATAGTCGACGGCGGCGAGCACGAGACGCGGGCGCAGGCGCTCAGGGCTGCCGGAATTCCGGAGTAGCGGCCTTCTCAGGAGTCCCTGCTCGCACTCACCGCGGGTCACGCCACATGCACGCGACTGTCGGCTCGCCCCCCGGCGCCGCGAACTCGCCCACCAGAACGAAACCGAGCTGCTCGTACCGGTGATCGTTGGCCCGGTTGCTCGACTCGAGGTAGGCCGGCATTCCGAGCTCATCGATGCGAGACAGGTTCTCGGCGAGCAGCCCCATTCCCCTACCCTTCCCGCGGTGGTTGGGATGGGTTCCAAGCAGGCTCAGGTAGTAATGAGGCTCGCCCCTTGGGTGGTTGGACTCGAAGCTGTCGATCAACCGCAGGACATCCTCCGTGTGGGCCCCGACGAGTTGGCGGAGTAGACCCGGGACCTTCGCCTCGTCCTCAGGACTCAGCTCGGGCTTACCAGGTGGAATCCACAGCGAGGCTGCGGAGCCGTCTTCCGTCACCCATACCCATCGATAGGGAAGCGCGGCACGAACGTGGAGCCCCCACCAGATCCGGTGCTGCTTCATGCGCCTCTCCCGGTCCGGGAACGCCCAGCTCCAGGTCGGGTCTTCGAAGAATGCGAGGGTGAACAACTCGGTCACCTCATCCGCCCTCGCCGGGGTTGCGCGGATCACAGCCGGATTCCGCCCGTTCAGCGGAATTTGACTCAGCCCGGCGGCTCGGCGCCGGCCGCGTAGCGGTGGTGGATGGCCAGTGAGTTGCCGTCCGGGTCCTGGAAGATCGCCTGCTTGCAGACCCCGCTGTCGATCACGTCGGTGACGAACTCCACGCCGCGGGATTCGAGCTCCTCCTTCGCGGCCTCGAAGTCGTCGACGTGAAACTCGAGCGGAGTTGTATTGGGGCTGAAGTCGATGTTGAACGCATCGACCTGCAGCAGCGCGATCGTCACGGTCCCGGTCTCGAACTCGCCGGCCGGCATCTCTCCCCACTGCTTCCCGAACGGCAGGCCGAGGGTCTCGCCGTAGAACTTCCTGGCCGCCTCCCAGTCCTTGGTCGGGAATGCGATGAAGTCGACTCCCTTGATCAGTTGTCCGTTTGATGCCATGTCTGCACCCTTTCAGATCGGTGGGTTGACGTCGTTGGTCGCCTACGGATAGCCCGCGTGCGGCACCGAAACCTCGGCCGCCAGGATCTGACCGGTCCGCGGCCCCACCCCGATTCCCCCAGGCCCGTTCCACTCTTGCGCCGCGATGAAGAGCGTCCGGCCGTCGCCCCCGCCGAGCATGCAGGCGAAGCAGCCGCGGTCATGCTCGACGGTCTGCAGCACCCCGCCGCCCTCCGCCACCCTCACACAGCGGCGATGCGGGACGTCCGCGTACCAAACGGCGCGCTCGGCATCGACGCAGATGCCGTCCGGCGGCACGTCGCCGAGCTTTGCCCAGGTCCGTTGACCCGACAGGTCGCCGTCGCCCGCGATGTCGAAGCCGATCAGCTCCTGGCCATAGGAGTCCGCGACGATCAGGGTCGACCCGTCGGGCGTCACCGCCATCCCATTCGGGAAGGCGACGCCGTCGGCGACCTGGCGCGCCGCGCCGTCCCGCGTTACCAGAGCGACGATGCCCGGTCTGGGCTCGGCGCCGCCCACCAGGTCGAAGCCGGGGCCGTTGAGGTAGGCGTTTCCGCGGTCGTCGACGACGATCTCGTTCAGGCCGTGCTCCGCCAGGTCGCTCAGGTCGGCGTGCGTCACCAGCGATCCGTCGGGCTCCATCCGCAGCAGCCGGCGCCCGGCGGTGACCAACATCGGGCCACCGTCCGGAAGCCAGTCGATCGAGAACGGGAATGCGTCGATCTCGGCGATCACCTCCGAGCCGCCGTCCGGGTCGAGCGCGATCACCTGCTGCGCGACCCAGTCCGAGAACCAGAGTCGGCCGTCGTGCCAGCGGGTCGACTCCGGGAAGGCAACCCCACCCACGAGGACGCGCCGTGGGGTCGAGACCGCCGTCACGAACGGTTCCCGGTGTCCTTCACCGGCCGGTAGGACCCGATCACCACTCCCGTGTCCGTGGTGATGCTCTCGACGAGCTCGAGCGAGGCGAACACGCCGTCCGGGAAGAGCCTCTGGCCTGAGCCAAGGACGAGCGGATGGATCAGGAGCAGGTACTCGTCGATCAGTCCTCGACCCATCAATGAGCGCACGAGCTCACCGCTCCCGATCACCGTGAGGTGGTCTTCCTCTTCCCTGAGAGCAGCCACCGCATCCCCCGCGTCGCCCTCGAGGAGCGTGGAGTTCTCCCAGGGCAGCGGCTCGCTCAGTGTCGTCGATGCGACGTACTTCCGGGTCGCGTTGAGCGTCTCCGTGTATGGGTTGTCCTTCTGCTCGGGCCAGTAGCCGAAGAGGTCCTCGTAGGTCCGGCGCCCGAGCACGATCGCGCCGGGACCGCCCATCCGCGCACCCATCGCGCGACCCATCACGTCATCGGCGTAGGGGATCGCCCAGCCGCCATGCTCGAAGCCGCCGCGGGTGTCCTCGTCGGGTCTGCCGGGCGCCTGCATCACGCCGTCGAGGGTCAGGCTCTCGACCACCGTCAGCTCCCCCATCGCTCAGCCCGCCTGGGCGTAGCGGAGGGAACCGGGTGTATCGAGCAGCTCCCCGGTCTCCAGCAGGGTCTTCAGTCCGGAGAGGATCATCGGCCAGCCACCGTAGAGCTCCGGGTTGGCGTCGATCGGCAGCCGGTCGTGGATCACCGTGAGCTGGCACGAGTCCCCGACCTTGCGGATCTCCCAGGTGACACGGGACTCGCCGACCTGCTTGACCTCGTCGCTCCAGAGCGCGGTGAAGGTCTGCACCAGGCGGTTCGGCGGATCGACCTCGACGTTCGTGCCCGCCGCGATGTCGATGCCACCCCGGACGCCGGACACATAATCAGAGCCCTGGGTCCATTCGGACTGGGTCGCCACGCCGAAGCTGTACTTCGCCCTCATCTCCGGGTCGGTGATGGCCTCCCAGAGCCGCTCCGGCGTCGTCTTGATGTAGATCTCGAACACGGCCATCCCACCTCCGCCCTCCGGATCGGGGGCGAGCTGGATGCGATGCGGCACGTCGAATTCCTCAGGCAACGTCTTCCTCCTCGAGTTCTCGTTTGAGCCCGGTGAGTCCCGAGACCCAGGGCTCTGCGTACTTGCTGACCCAGCGCTCGTAGATCTGCCGGATCGGAACGGGGTTCAGGAAGTGGAGCTTCTCGCGGCCCCGGCGACGGGTGACCACCAGGCCGGCGTCCTCCAGCACCCGCAGGTGCTTCATCACGCCGAAGCGCGACATCGGCACCCCCTCGTCGAGTGCGCTGAGCGACTGCCCGTCCCGCCTGAACAGCTGGTCGAGCAGGTCGCGCCGGGTTGGATCGGCAAGGGCCTTGAACACTTCGTCCACGCGAGAGAGTATACGTGACCATTTAGTCACATGTCAAGGAAACGCCAGAATGCCTCGCCATGAGCATCGACGTCGAGCGGATCACGGCGCCGAACCCCGGGCCGATGACGCTCGAGGGGACGAACACCTACGTCGTCGGCCGCGATCCGTCGACTGTGATCGATCCCGGGCCGGACCACGCCGGACACCTCGACGCGGTGCGGCGAGCCGCCGCGGCGCGCGGGGGGATCGGCATGCTGCTTCTCACCCACGACCACGGCGACCACAGCGACGGCGTCGAATCGCTGGGAGTCGAACCGGCGCGGCCGAAGGGCGGCGAGACCGTCGCCGGGCTAACCGTGATCGCCACCCCGGGGCACGCCGCCGAGCATCTCTGCTTCGTGCTCGGCGACGCCTGCTTCACCGGTGACCTGATTCTCGGCGAGGGCTCCACGATCGTCGGCCCCCGCGAGATGGGCGGCTCGCTGGCCGACTACATGCGCTCGCTCGAGCGCCTGCGCAAGCTCGACCTGACCGTCCTCTACCCCGGCCACGGGCCCGAGATCCGCGAGCCGCGCGCCAAGATCGACGAGTACGTCGAGCACCGGATGATGCGCGAGCGCCGCCTGGTCGCCGCGCTCGACCGCGGCGAGCGCTCGCGGGCCGTGCTGCTCACCGAGGTCTGGGACGACGTGCCGGAGGAGCTTCGCGGCGCGGCCCAGATCGCGATGCTCGCGCATCTCGAGAAGCTCGGGGACGAGGGCCGTCTTCCGGATGACCTCCAGGACTGAGCGAGGCCCGGCCCTGGTATGAAGGTCTGATGGGCATCGAGCTCGGGCGACTGCTGCGCGGGGGCGCGAAGGCCATGGGCATCGGCTCGGCTCTCCTCGGGGCGGCCGGGGCCGGGCTCTGGTGGCGGCTCTTCCGGCGGCCGCTGCCGCGGACACGAGGCAGCATCACGGTCCGGGGCCTCGACGACCGGGTGGAGATCGTCCGCGACCGCTGGGGCATGCCGGCTGTCCGCGCCCGGACCGCCGCCGATCTCTGGTTCGGGCAGGGCTTCTGCCACGGGCAGGACCGTCTCTGGCAGTGCGAGGTGAACCGCAGGATCTGCTCGGGCCGGATCGCCGAGATCGCCGGCCGCGAGGCGCTCCCGGTCGACCGGCTGATGCGGACTCTCGGATTGCGCCGCGTCGCCCTGCGCGAGGAGGCCGAGCTCGACAGCGACCTCCGCGTCCTGCTCGATGCGTACTGCGCCGGGCTCAACGAGGCGGCGCGAACAGCTCCCGCTCCGCCGGCCGAGTTCCAGCTCCTGCGGCTGCGGTGGGAGCCCTGGCGCCCGGCCGACATGCTCGCCGGCGGCAAGCTCCTCTCCTTTGGCCTCTCGACGAACTGGGAGCGAGAGCTGCTGAGGGCGGACCTGGTCCGCGAGCTCGGCGAGGAGAAGGCCGCCCGGATCGACCCGACCTACCCGAAGGGGAATCCGGTGGTGCTACAGCCCGGCAACGGATTCAGCGGCGACGGCCTGCGGCTGGCGGAGCAGATCGGCCGCGTGCGCGATCAGATCGGGCTCGCCGCGGCGGCCAGCGGCTCGAACAACTGGGCGGTCGGCCCCGCCCGCTCCGCCACCGGCGGTGCGTTGCTCGCCGGCGATCCCCACCTTCCCAGCGGAATGCCGGGCGTCTGGTACCAGGTCGGCCTCGAGCACGATGGGCGCGCCTGCCGGGGCGCCTCGATCCCCGGCCTCCCGGGAATATCGCTCGGTCAGAACGACGACGTCGCCTTCGCCTTCACCAACGTGATGGCCGACGTCGAGGACCTCTTCGTCGAGCGGATCCGGGAGGAGAGCTACGAGTTCGAGGGCGAGTGGCGGCCGCTCGAGATCGTCGAAGAGCTGATCGCGATCCGGGGCGAGGACCAGCCCGAGCGCCAGGAGGTCCGGATCACGCACCACGGCCCGATCGTGAACGCAGCGCTCGGGGCCGACGACGAACAGCCGCTCGCCCTCCGCTGGGCCGCGCTCGACGAGCCGTCGATCTCCCACGCACACCTCGGCGTGCTTGCGCCGCGAAGCGGTCCGGAGCTGGTCGAGATGCTGAGCGCCGTGACGATGCCGGTCTCGAACCTGGTCTGGGCCGATCGCCACGGATCGATCGGCTACAAGATGATGGGACGGATTCCCCGTCGGAAGGGGGGCTGCCCGGACCTGCCCAAGCCGGGCTGGACCGGGGAGTTCGAGTGGGACGGCTGGATCCCCTACGAGGAGCTGCCCGAGCTGATGGACCCCGACGAGGGGTTCATCGTCACCGCCAACAACCGGGTCGTCGACGACGGCTATCCCCACCACATCACCAGCGACTGGCTCGACGGTTACCGCGCCCGGCGGATCGAGCAGCTGCTCACAGGAGCCGATGAGCATGACCTCGACGACTTCCGGCGCATGCAGACCGACCTCTATTCGATCCCCGGGGACGAGGTCGCTCGCCGGCTGGCTCGGCTCCAACCCGGCACGCAGCGGGAGATCCGCGCCCTCGAGCGCCTGAAGAGCTGGGACCGCCGTCTCGGTCCGCACACAGTCGCCGGCACGATCTACCAGGCCTTCCTGCTCCGGCTGGCTCGGGAGTTCACACGCGCCGCGATCGGTGACCGCGACCTCGCGGAGCGCTATCTGGACCGCGCCGACAACGGCTTCATCGCCCATGTCACCTCTCCCTGGCGCTGGCACGCCCACCTGCTCGAGCTCTGGGATGAGGCTGACGAGGATCTGATCGGCGGCTCCTGGGACGAGCTCGTCCTGGAGGCGCTCCGGGGTGCACTCGATGACCTCGAGGAGCGCTTCGGTCCCGACCCGGAGGGCTGGCGCTGGGGCCACGTGCACGCGCTCAACTTTCCGCACGCCCTCGGCGGCGGTCATCCGGTCGCAGAGAGGATCTTCAACCGCACGCTTCATCCGGGCGGTGGACAGGAGACCGTCGCCCAGATCGCCTACGACCCGAACCATCCTTATCAGGCGATCTGGGCGCCAAGCTGGCGGATGGTCGCCGATCCCTCGGCGCCGGAGCGCTCGGGCTGGCAGGCGTTCACCGGGCAGTCGGGTCACGCCTGGAGCGGGCACTACGATGACCTGCAGCCTCGCTGGGAGGCCGGCGAGATGCAGTCGATGGCGGGCGAGTGCCCATTCGAGAGCCTCGAGCTGGTGCCGGACTCCGGCGCGAGCTGATGCCCTCACGCCGTGACCAGATCAAGCTGACCGACGAGGAGCAGCGGGAGCTGATCGAGACCGAGCGCATCGTCGTCGTCTCCTCCCACGGCCCGCGCGGGTGGCCCCATGTGATGCCGCTCTGGTACGTCCCGCGGGAGGGCGAGGTCTGGGTCTGGACCTACGCCAAGTCTCAGAAGGTGAAGAACCTCGAGCGCGACCCCCGCGCCACGCTGTTGATCGAGACGGGGACCGAGTACAGCGAGCTCCGCGGCGTCCAAATCGAGGCCGAGGCGGAGCTGGTCCGCGACGTGGAGCGCGTCGTCGATTACGCCAAGGAGCTCACCATCCGCTACAGCGAGGGGATCGAGTCCGTCGAGGGAGACGCCGCCGCCGGCTTGCGCGCGCAGGCGCCGAAGCGCGTTGCGATCCACTTCCGTCCCAAGCGCGTGGCGAGCTGGGACCACCGCAAGCTCGGCGGCGTCTACTGACTACTGGGCGTTTTCCTGCAACCACTCAATTTCGAGGAGGTTTTCGCCTGGACAGTGGCAGAATCCCCGTCCTGATTTCGATGACTGGGAAGGAATGATTCGATGCGAAGGATCGCTGTAGGACTCACTGTTTTGGGGACGATGCTGCTCGGCGCCGGAAGCGCCCACGCCGCCACCCTCACCGCGAGCGGCGGCATCATCTTCTACGTTGCGGACCAAGGCGAGAGGAATGATGTCTTCGTCAGCACCGACAGCCTGCTTGGACAGCCGGTCTACACCTTCAAGGACGCCGATGCCAACCCGATCCGCACACAGGGCGAGCGCTGTGAGTTCGTCAACGGCGTCGGCATGTGCAATCAGGCGTTCGTGAGCAGCCTGATCATCGACGTCCGAGACCGTGACGACTCGGCGCAGGTGGCTCAGACGGTCCGAATCGGCGCGCTGATGATCGGCGGCCGTGGGATGGATGTCCTGATAGGCGGCCTCGGCGGCGACATCCTGAAGGGCAACGACGGACGTGACTCGCTGCGTGGGCGCGGAGGCGCCGACAGCTACAAGGGCGGCCGCGGGCGCGACACGCTCCAGACCCTGGACGGGATCCGCGACACGTTCATCTCCTGCGGCGACGGCGGCGGCGACGTGCTCCGTAAGGACAAGATCGATCCGCGCGGCAGGCACTGCGAGCACTCGAACCACAAGAACGTCTCGAAACCGCACTAGCTCCCGCGACACCAGGTCGCGGTCGGCCTCGGGGCCGAGGCTCTAGCCTGCCGCGACATGGAAGCGCTGAAGGGGTTGATCCTCTCGGGGGGTGCGGGGACCCGCCTGCGGCCGATCACCCACACGTCGGCGAAGCAGCTCGTGCCGGTGGCGAACAAGCCCGTGCTGTTCTACGGAATCGAGGCGCTGGTCGAGGCCGGGATCACCGAGATCGGCGTGATCATCGCTCCCGAGACCGGTGAGGAGATCCGGCAGGCCGCGGGCGACGGCTCGGCCTTCGGCGCCTCGATCACCTATATCGAGCAGGAGGCCCCGCTCGGGCTCGCCCACGCGCTGCTCACCGCCGAGGAGTTCCTCGGCCAGAGCCCGTTCGTCATGTACCTCGGCGACAACCTGCTCCGCGACGGGATCGTCGAGCTGGTCGAGGTCTTCCGCCGCAACGAGCCGGACGCCCTCATCCTGCTCACTCCTGTCGAGGACCCCTCGTCCTACGGAGTCGCGGAGCTCAACGGAGACCGGGTCGTCCGCTTGGTCGAGAAGCCGAAGGACCCGCCCAGCGACCTCGCCCTCGTGGGCGTCTACATGTTCACGCCTTCGATCTTCGAGGCCGCCCATACGATCCAGCCGTCGGCCCGAGGCGAGCTCGAGATCACGGACGCGATCGGCGCGCTGATCGAGTCCGAGCGACGCGTCGAGCCCCACATCGTCAAGGGATGGTGGAAGGACACCGGGAAGCTCGAGGACATGCTCGAGGCGAACCGCCTTGTCCTCGAGGACATCGAGCAGCGCATCGACGGGGAGCTGGACGCCGGCTCGCGCGTCGAGGGGAGGGTCGTGGTCGAGCAGGGCGCCAAGCTGGAGCGAACCGTCGTGCGCGGGCCCGCGATCATCGGCTCCGGGGCGCACATCTCGGACTCGTACGTCGGTCCCTACACCGCGATCGATCGCGACGTGCTGATCACCGGCTCTGAGATCGAGCACTCGATCGTCCTCGCCGGATCGAGCATCCGGGACCTCCACGCACGCATGGAGGCGAGCCTGCTGGGCAAGAACGTCAGCCTCTCCCGCAGCGAGGGTGTGCCGAAGACGCTGAGGTTCCTGGTCGGCGACAACGCGGACATCTCGATCCCATGAAGATCCTGGTGACGGGAGCCGGCGGGATGCTCGGGCAGGACGTGGTCCGCCTCGCCGAGGACATGCGCCATCAGGTCGTGGCCCTCGCCCGCGAGGACCTCGACGTGACCGATCCGGCGCGGGTGGAGCGCCTGATCATGCGCGAGCGCCCGGGCGCGGTGATCAACTGCGCGGCCTGGACCAACGTCGATGGCGCCGAGGAGTCCGAGCGCGAGGCCTCCCTGGTCAACGCGCAGGGCGCGGGCTTCGTCGCGGGTGCCGCCGCGAAGGTCCACGCCAAGCTCATCTTTCCCTCGACCGACTATGTCTTCAGCGGAGAGGGCGGCCCGTATGGGGAGTCGGACGACCCCGATCCGATCAACGCCTACGGCCGCACGAAGCTCGCAGGCGAGCGCGCCACCGCCCTAGTCAACGGGCAGAGCTTCATCGTGCGCACGTCGTGGCTCTTCGGGCCGCACGGCGGGAACTTCGTGGAGACCATGCTGCGGCTGGGGCAGGGCGGGGGCCCGGTGGTCGTCGTCCACGACCAGGTGGGCTGCCCGACCTACACCGGGCACCTCGCGGTCGGCCTTCTGCGCCTGGTCGACAGCGCGGCGTACGGCATCCACCACATGGCCGGCGAGGGCAGCTGCTCCTGGTACGAGTTCGCGCTCGAGATCTTCCGCCAGGCCGAGGTCGTGACGCGCGTGATGGCCTCGACCACGGACATGATGGAGCGGCCGGCGAAGCGGCCGGCAAACTCGGTCTTGATCAGCCGCCGCTCCGCGCCGATCAAGCTCCCGCCCTGGCAGCGTGGCCTTTCGGACTACCTGGCGAGGCGGGGCCAGCTCGAGGAGGACGCACCCCGGCCCCAGCGATCGAGCGCGTCCCGGCGCCAGCCGATGCTCGACTGGACGCGGCGCGAGCGCGAGGAGCGCCGTGCTGACGGAGAGGAGATCACCGGCGAGCACGAGCTCCCTCTCGAGGAAGTGACCTGGGACGACGGATCCGGCGGAGCCGACAAGGGAGCTGACGCCGCGTGAGGCTGCTGGTCGCCGGCGGCGCTGGCTTCATCGGATCGAACTACGTCCAGCGGCGGCTCGCCGAGCACGCGGGCGACAGCGTCGTCGTCTTCGACAAGCTCACCTACGCCGGCCGCCGCGAGAACCTCGACGGGATCGATCAGGGCCGCTGCGAGCTGATCGAGGCGGACATCGCGGACCGGACCGCGTCGCGAGCAGCGATCGAGGGTTGCGATGCGGTGGTCAACTTCGCGGCCGAGTCCCACGTCGATCGCTCGATCGAGGCCCCGGGCGAGTTCATCACCACCGACGTCTACGGCACGTACGTGCTGCTCGAGGCCGCCCGCGACGCCGGGATCCGCCATCTTCAGGTCTCGACCGACGAGGTCTACGGGGACTTCGAGATGGGCTCAGCGACGGAGGAGTCGCCGCTCAATCCCTCCTCGCCCTACTCGGCGTCCAAGGCGGGCGGCGACCTGCTGGTCTCGGCCTTCGCGCACACCTACGGCGCGGAGGCGCTGATCATCCGGGCCTCGAACAACTACGGCCCGCGCCAGCACCCCGAGAAGCTGATCCCGCTCTGCATCCTGAATGCGCTGGAGGGCGACCCGCTGCCGGTCTACGGCGACGGCATGCAGATCCGCAACTGGCTCTACGTCGAGGACTGCTGCGCGGCGATCGACGCCGTGCTCGAGCGCGGCGAGCCCGGGCAGGTCTACAACGTCGGCGGCCCCGACGAGCTCCCGAACATCGACGTGGTCCGCCGGATCCTGGCCCTGACCGACCGCGACGAGAGCCTGATCGAGTACGTCGAGGACCGGCCGGGACACGACCGCCGCTACTCGCTCTCGGCGGCGCGGCTCGAGGCCCTCGGCTGGAAGCCCGAGGTCAGCTTCGACGAGGGAATCGAGCGGACGGTCGCCTGGTACCGCGAGAACCGCGAGTGGTGGCAGCCGATCCGCTCCGGGGAGTACCGCGAGTACTACGAGCGCCAATACGGAAAGGCCCTGGGATGAGCTTCCGGCGCCTCCCGACGGAGATGGATGAGATCGTGCTGCTGGAGCCGAGCATCCACGGCGACGAGCGGGGGTTCCTGGTCGAGGCCTTCCGCGCCAACGCGATGCCCGGCCTCGGCATCGAGGTCGAGTTCGTTCAGGACAACCACAGCCGCTCCGGCGCCGGCGTGCTGCGCGGCATCCACATGCAGCGTGGGCAGGCCAAGCTGGTGCGCTGCCCGCGAGGCCGGATCTTCGACGTGGCCGTCGACCTGCGTCCGGGCTCCCCGACCTACAGGCGCTGGGAGGGATACGAGCTGGACGACGTGGATCACCGCCAGCTCTTCATCCCGGAAGGCTTCGGCCACGGCTTCTGTGTCCTCTCCGACACCGCGGACGTGCTCTACCGCCTCTCCAGCTACTACGACCCGGAGCTCGAATCGGGCATCGCCTGGGACGACCCCGAGATCGCGGTGGACTGGCCCATCCGCGATCCGGTTCTCTCGGACCGCGACCGCAGCGCTCCGCGGCTGGCCGAGGTCGAGGACTCGCTGCCGGCCTAGTCTCGGCCCCGGGGCTCGCTCAGCCCCGGATGGACACCGGGGCCGATCCCCGCGCCCTCGACGATCCCGCGCAGCAGCGCGACCAACCGCTCCCGGTCGGCTTTGTTCATCCCCTTGGTCAGCTCGGCCTCGTGCTCGACGGCGACCGCGCGAGCCTTCGCGAGCAGCCTGCGTCCGCCTGGGGTGAGGTAGAGGGCGTGGACGCGCCGGTCGCCGGGATGCGGCCGGCGCTCGATCAGGCCGCGCTCCTCGAGTTCGTCCACGATCGCCACCATGCGGCTCGGGGGAGCCTGGATCGCCTCCCCGATCGCGTGCTGGGAAAGGCCCTCGGCTGCGTCGACGACGTTCATCACCCGGAAGAGCGGCGGCTGCAGGTCGAGCTTCGCCAGCCGCTCGGCGAACCGGCGAGACGCGTGGATGCCAATCTGCGAGAGCAGGAAGCCGATGCTCCAGCCGGCCTTGTCTCCGGGGATGGGGTGCGCGTTCCCGTCCGAGGCCGGCGGACTTTTCCGATGAGTTCCAGGTCGGGATGCAGTCATAGAAGTGTCACCCAGGGGGTCGAGTCCACTCGCCGTCGACTGGGAGACTAGACGACTTCATTTTTGCTATGAATCGTTTTCTTCAATAACCGTTGAGCTTATAAAGGAATTCTGAAAGGGAACCAGGATGACCCGTCGCCTCACCCGTCTCGCCGATATCGCCTATCGCCGCCGTGGCCGCATGGTCCTCGGCTGGATCCTCGCCGCCATCCTGATCATCGGGGTCGGCAGTGCACTGAAGGGCGAGTTCAACGCGGACTACAACACTCCGAACTCGGAGTCGAAGGCTGCCAGCGACATCACCGAGCAGCGCTTCGGTGGGTACTCCGGCCAGGAGATCTACGTCGTCGCCAAGGATCCCGCCGGTTTCGCGAGTGAGGCGGCGGCGGCGCAGCGGCTCCAGCCCTTCTTCACTGAGGCCGAGAAGGTCAACCACATCGAGGCACACACACCGATCCGGCTCTCGCAGAACCGCCAGATCGCCTCCACCACGCTTCCGATGAACGTCCCAGGCTGGGATGTCACGAAGGACCAGGGCGAGCAGCTGATCGACGCCGCTGAGGGCAACGACGGAGGGGGCCTCGAGATCAAGCTCGGAGGGGACCCGATTTACGCGGCGCAGTCACAGTCGAGCCCGGAGGGCCTGGGCTTCCTGGGGGCAGCGATCGTCCTGCTGATCGCATTCGGCTCGCTCGTCGCTGCCGGATTGCCACTGGCGATCGCCCTGATCGGTCTGGGCATCTCTTCCGGGGGATTGATCCCGCTGCTCGCGAACCTGATCGACGTCCCCGATTGGACGACGGCGGTCTCCGGCCTGATCGGGATCGGCGTCGGAATCGATTACGCCCTGCTCGTGCTGACGCGGTTCCGCTCGGCGCTGCGGGACGGCAAGGACACGCACGATGCCATCGTCGAGTCGGTCACTACCGCGGGCCGCAGCGTCTTGATCGCGGGCTGCACCGTGGTGATCGCCGTCCTCGGGCTGGTGCTGACCGGCCTCGACTACATGTACGGGGTCGCTTTCTCGGCCTCGATCGCAGTTCTTATCGTGATGCTCGCGTCGGTGACGCTGCTGCCGGCGCTGCTGTCCTATCTGGGGCCGCGAGTGAACAAGCTGCGGATCCCGCTGCTCGGCCGCTCGCTGAAGAAGGCGGACGAGCGGGCGGAGAGCGGTGCTGAGTCACCCGCCCTTCGCTGGGCCCATGCAGTGCAGCGCCGTCCGTGGCTCGCCGCGAGCGCCGCGTTGATCGTATTGCTCGCGCTGGCGGCGCCTGCGCTCGGCATGCGCCTGGGCTTCCCGGACGCGGGCAATGACCCCCCCGACACGATGACCCGCCAGGCGTACGACCTGAACACCGAGGGGTTCGGCCCGGGCACCAACGGGCCGATCCAGATCGCGGCCAAGGTCCCGAACGCCTCCGACAAGCAGCAGATCACGACCTTCGCCAACCAGGTCCGGAGCGAGCCCGGCGTCAAGTTCGTGACCGCGCCGCGGTTCAACCAGGCGAACGACGCCGCTCTGATCACGGTCATTCCGACGACCTCGCCCCAGGACGAGGCCACGGAGGACCTGGTCAACCACCTGCGTGACGACGTGGTCCCCTCCCAGTTCGAGGGCAGCGGCATCGACGTTGAGATCGGCGGGGTGACAGCGGCCCTGGAAGACCAGTCGGAGTACATGAAGGACCGCATGCCGCTCTTCATCATCGGCGTGGTGGGCCTCTCCTTCCTGCTGCTCCTGGTTGCCTTCCACTCGCCGCTGATCTCGCTGAAGGCGGGCGTCATGAACCTGCTCTCGGTGAGCGCCGCCTACGGCGTGATGACGCTGGCCGCCAACGGCGGCGGCCTGAGCAGCGTGATCGGGATCGACCACGAGGTGCCGGTGGCGCCGTTCATGCCGGTGATGATGTTCGCGATCCTCTTCGGGCTCTCGATGGATTACGAGGTCTTCCTGATCTCACGGATCCGCGAGGAGTACCTGAAGGATGGGAACACGACCCGAGCCGTCGCGGAGGGCCTCGCGAAGACCGCGCGGGTGATCACCGCAGCCGCGGCGATCATGGTCGTCGTCTTCCTCGCCTTCCTGGCGGCGCCGGACGTGTTCCTGAAGCTGTTCGGGATCGGACTGGCATCGGCGATCTTCCTCGACGCCACGGTCGTGCGGATGGTGCTGGTACCGGCGGTGATGCAGCTCCTCGGCAAGTGGAACTGGTGGATCCCGAACTGGCTCGAGCGGATCCTGCCGCGGCTCGACGTCGAGCGGCGGATCGCGACGGCGGGAGCCGAGGGCCGGCCCTAGGCGTACGGATGCACCTGGCCCGTTTGTCGGCTACAGAAGCGCGAGGAAGTTCAATTCGCGCTCTAGCATGGCCACGGCGGCCCGCTCGTCGTAATCCGGTCCGGCCGGATCGGCGAAAAGGTGGCCACTGCCCGGATAGGTGAAGACCTCGACGGCGGTGCCCGCAGAGGCCCGCAGCGCGTCGACGCCCACCTCCGCCATCTCGGGGTCGTCGTCCTTCTTGTGGAGCTGGCCGCTTAGGTCGGCGGGCCAGCCCGCCTCGCCGAGGCTCGCCGCCCGGGCGGTCCCGTGCATGAGGAGCAATCCGCGGGCGCCGGGACGCATGATGGCGAAGTAGTGGGCGGCCGAGGCGCCCATCGAGGAGCCTGCGTAGACCAGCTCGGCCGGCTGACCTTCGAGCTTCTCGGCCGCTCTGCCCATCAGGGCCGGGAGGCCGACTTCGTCGCGGTGCGCAATCCCGTCTTCGAGGCGCTCGAATGTTCGCCCTTCGAACAGATCCGGCGTCTCGACCTCATGCCCTGCCTCGCGAAGGGATTCGGCCCAGTCGAGGACGTCCTCTCGCAGCCCCTGCGCGTGGTGGAAGAGAACGAC
>DATFPJ010000193.1:0-9529 GCA_035264865.1 Solirubrobacterales bacterium | reverse complement strand
TCCTGGCAGCGGAGCGGCCCGCCGTCGACCTGAACGATGCCGCGGAGCTGACCCAGACCGAGGCCGACCTTCCGCTGCTCGGCGAGCACGACATGGACGACCTGCAGTGCCGCATCCTCACCAGCGGGACCTCGGGGGAGCCGCGTCCGGTCAGCCTCACCTACGGCAACTTCCTATTCAGCGCCGTGGGGTCGGCGTTCAACCTCGGCGTCGATCCCCGGGATCGCTGGCTCTGCTGCCTGCCGCTCAGTCACGTCGCCGGGCTCTCGATCATCCTGCGCTCCGTCATCTACGGGACAACCGCGGTGCTGCTCGACGGATTCGAGACCGAGCAGGTGGCGAGCACGCTGGTCAGCGGGGACATCAGCGTCGTCTCGCTGGTCCCGACCCAGTTGATCCGGCTGCTGGATGCCGGGGCGGACCTCTCCCGGCCGCGCGCCATCCTCATCGGCGGGGGCCCGGTGCCGGCCGACGCGCTCGCCGAGGCTCTCGAGCGCGGGGCCACGGTGGTCCAGACCTACGGAATGACGGAGACCTGCTCACAGGTCACCACGCTCGCGCCGGAGGACGCGGCGCGCAGGGTGGGCTCCGCCGGTCGGCCCCTCCTCACGACCCATGTGCGGATCGAGGACGGCGAGATCCTCGTGCAGGGCCCGACGGTCTCGCGCGATGCGGTCGATACCGACGGCTGGCTCCGCACCGGAGACCTGGGACGGATCGACGAAGAGGGCTTCCTCTATGTCACCGGCCGCCGCAGCGAGGTGATCGTCACAGGCGGCGAGAACGTGATGCCGGCTGAGGTCGAGGCGACGCTCGTCTCGCACCCGGCCGTCGCGGATGCGGCCGTCGTCGGCCGCCCCGATCCCGAGTGGCAGGAGGCCGTCTGCGCGCTGGTCGTCCTGAACGACGGGGCACACGCGAGCGAGGATGACCTGCGCGCCCATTGCACGCAGACCCTGGCCGGATTCAAGGTGCCGAAGCAGGTCGACTTCGTCTCCAGCCTGCCTCGCACGCCGGCGGGCAAGCTGCGTCGCGGTCAGTTGCCGGAACCGGCGTCCCGTTAGCATCCGCCGCCTCATGGCCTCGGCCGACGAAGTCCTCTACGACAAGGACGCGGATCTCTCCGTCCTCGACGGCAAGACCGTCGCGATCCTCGGCTACGGCTCCCAGGGTCATGCCCACGCCCTCAATCTGAAGGACTCGGGGGTCAAGGTCGTCGTCGGGCTGCGACCCGATTCCTCCAGCCGCGCGGATGCCGAGGGGCACGGTCTCGAGGTCATGGACGTCGCGGACGCCGCGAGCGCCGGCGACGTCGTGATGATCCTGCTGCCGGACGAGAAGCAGGCCCAGATCTGGCGGGAGGAGATCGCCGACGGGATGGCCGACGGCAACCTGCTGATGTTCGCCCACGGCTTCGCGATCCGCTTCGGCCAGATCGAGCCCCCGCCCGGCGTGGACGTCGGCATGGTCGCCCCGAAGGGCCCCGGCCATCTGGTTCGCCGCGAGTTCGTCAACGGGCAGGGCGTGCCCTGCCTGATGGCGATCCATCAGGACGCCACCGGCACTGCCCGCGACCAGGTGCTCGCCTACGCCAGCGGGATCGGCGGCGGCCGCGCCGGAATCATCGAGACAACCTTCAAGGACGAGGCCGAAACCGACCTCTTCGGAGAGCAGGCAGTCCTCTGCGGCGGCGCGACCCAGCTGGTCCAGGCAGGCTTCGAGACCCTGGTCGAGGCTGGCTACGACCCCCGCCTCGCCTACTTCGAGTGCCTCCACGAGCTCAAGCTGATCGTCGATCTGATGTACGAGCACGGCATCCAGGGGATGCGCTACTCGATCTCGAACACCGCCGAGTACGGCGACATGACCCGCGGCCCCAAGGTGATCACCGACGAGACACGCGAGGCGATGAGGAAGATCCTCGCGGACATCCAATCCGGCGAGTTCGCCAAGGAGTGGATCGCGGAGAACGAGGCCGGCCAGGAGAACTTCCAGCGGATGCGCGAGGAGGCTGCCAACTCTCAGGTGGAGAAGGTCGGCAAGGACCTCCGCGCGATGATGCCCTGGATCGAAGACTGAGCCCGGCCGCCTCCGGCCGGGCTCGAGCCTCGATAGCCGTCTCTACGCGGTTGCTGCCGCGACGAGCTACGCGTCGGGCGTCGTCCGCGCTGACTCGCTGTCGATCTGCCCGGCCGCCGGCGTACCGCCCTGCTCGAGCGAGAACGGCGGCCAGTCCTCGGTGATCAACAGGAAGTAGCCGCTTGCCCGCGTCCAATAGGCGGACGCCGACCGCATCGCACTGAATAGGCCCTCCGGCAGCTTGCCGGTGAACAGGATCACGAACCAGGCGATGATGCCGCAGACCTCGAGGATCAGCCCCTGCACCCAGCCGAGGATCAGGACCGGGATACCGAAGAGCAGACGGAGGCCGGTCTTCAGGCGGTCGTAGGTGTCGAGCGCAGGCGGGACGCCGATTCGAATCGGATAGTTGGGTGCCTCCTCACCGCCGAATGGAGGCCATTCGTCGCTCAGCAGCCAGTACCACGAATTGACGCGCGACGCCATGCGCAGATAGCCGGCGTTGAAGTCGTAGAGGCCCTCGGGGTAGCGGCCGGTGAAGACGATCGCGAACCAGGCGACCACCGCCGCGAAGAACGCTCCGATCCCGTAGAGCACCATGACGATGTGCCAAGGAATCGCAACGAGCCCTCGGAAGAAGACGGTGAGCCGATTCCTGCCCTCAAGGGCGGGATCAGCCTCATAGCTGATTGGGTACATATCTCGCTCCCAGTCGAGGTTTGGGATCGCGCTCGTGTCGGAGCGCGCCCCTCGGACGCGAACCCACCCTATCCGACGAAGCGGAGCCCAGCTAAAGACCGACGGGCCGGACGGTTACCCTCCGCGGTCCGCCGATGACACGCACGATCGTCCAGATTCCGCAGGAACTGAAGCCCGCAGACGGCCGGTTCGGCTGCGGACCGTCCAGGGTGAGGCCCGAAGCCCTCGCGAAGCTGGCGACGCAGGCGGATCTGATGGGCACCTCTCACCGCCAAGCGCCGGTCAAGGACCTCGTGGCGCGGGTCCGGACCGGGCTCGCCGAGCTCTTCGACATTCCCGACGGCTACGAGGTCGCGCTCGGCAACGGCGGCACGACCGCGTTCTGGGATGCGGCTGCCACCTGCCTGGTCCGGGAGCGGCCGCTCCACCTGACCTACGGCGAGTTCAGCTCGAAGTTCGCGAAGTCGACCGCCGGCGCGCCGTTCCTGGCGGATCCGATCGTGATCGAGGCCGAGCCCGGCGACGCGCCGGCCCCCACGAGCGACCCACGGGCGGACGCGCTCTGCTGGGCCCAGAACGAGACCTCGACCGGCGTGATGGTCGCGGTCGAGCGCCCGGTGGGCTCGGGCGAGAGCCTGGTCCTGATCGACGCGACCTCCGGCGCGGGAGGCCTGCCCGTGGACGTGGGGCAGGCCGACGCGTATTACTTCGCCCCACAGAAGGCCTTCGCATCGGACGGGGGGCTATGGCTCGCCGTGCTGAGTCCGGCCGCGATCGAGCGGATCGAGGAGCTCGACGGCGCAGAGGGGCGCTGGCAACCGGCCTTCCTCTCGCTGGCGACCGCCCTCGAGAACTCACGCAAGGAGCAGACCTACAACACCCCTGCGCTGGCGACGCTGTTTTTGCTCGCCGATCAGATCGAGTGGCTGATGGAGGGCGGCGGGCTCGACTTCGGCGTCGCGCGCAGCCGCGCCTCCTCGCAGCACCTCTACGGCTGGGCCGCGGCATCGGAGCTCGCCACGCCCTTCGTCGCAGATCCGGCCAAGCGCTCCCTCGTCGTCGGGACGATCGACTTCGACGAGTCGGTGGACGCGGCGGCTCTTGCCGCGACCCTCCGCGCGAACGGCATCATCGACGTTGAGCCCTACCGGAAGCTCGGGCGCAACCAGCTTAGGATCGGCATGTTCCCCGCGGTCGAGCCCGCCGACGTCGAGGCTCTCACCGCCTCCATCGACTGGGCCCTAGAGAACACCGACGACATCAGGCGATGAAGGTCCTCGTCGCTGAGAAGATCGCCGACGCGGGCGTCGAGCTTCTGCGGGAGCAGTTCGACGTCGAGCTCGGCCTTGACTGGGACGGCGACGTTCTTGAGCAGAGAATCGGCGAGTTCGACGGCATCCTGATTCGCTCGGCGACCAAGCTCACCCCCGACCTGATCGAGCGAGCCGAGCGACTCAAGGTGATCGGCCGAGCCGGGACCGGCGTCGACAACGTCGACGTCCACGCCGCGACCAAGCGCGGGATCGTGGTCGCCAACGCCCCCGAGGCGAATTCGATCGCCGCCGCGGAGCACACCGTCGGCCTGATGCTCTCCCTCTGCCGGAACATCCCGCAGGCCCACGGCTCACTGGCCGCCGGGCGTTGGGAGCGCGGCCGCTTCAAGGGCACCGAGCTCTACGGCAAGACACTCGGCGTCCTCGGCTTCGGCCGAATCGGCCAGCTGGTCGCCGCCCGCGCCCAGGCCTTCGATATGCCGGTGGTCGCCTACGACAAGTTCGTCACCGCGGAGCGCTTCCGCGAGCTCGGCGCGGAGGGCGTCGAGGACCCGGAGGAGCTCTATGCGCGCGCGGACTTCATCACGCTGCACCTGCCGAAGACCCCGGAGACCGTGAACTTCATCGACGCTGAGGCGATCGCCCGGATGCGCGACGGCGTTCGGATGGTCAACTGCGCCCGGGGCGAGTTGATCGACCTGGACGACCTGGTCGATGGTCTCGAGTCCGGCAAGGTCGCCGGCGCGGCGCTCGACGTGTTCCCCGACGAGCCCTTCAGCGGACACCCGGTGCTCGAGCGAGACGACGTGGTGGTGACGCCCCATCTCGGCGCGTCCACTGCCGAGGCCCAGGACCGAGCCGGCGTGGTCACCGCCGAGCAGGTGACGGCCGCGCTGACCGGCGGCGTCGTCACGACAGCGGTCAACATCGCGGCCGTGCGCCCGGAGGTGATGGAGCAGCTCGCTCCGTTCGTGCCGCTCTGCGAGAAGCTCGGGCGGCTCGCCCAGGCGCTCGGACAGGGAGCACCCGACAGAGTCGAAGTCGAGTTCCGCGGGCGTCTGGCCGACCAGGACACCCGCATCCTCGGGATCGCTGCGCTCGTCGGAATCCTCTCGGGTCACACCGAGGAGCCGGTCAATCTCGTCAACGGGCCGCACATGGCGGAGGAGCGCGGGATCGAGCTGACCGAGACTCGCGACTCGGTCTCCGAGGACTTCACCGAGCTGGTCGTCGTCCGGCTGCACGGTGGCGGCGAGCCGGTCGAGGTGGCCGGGACGGGCGTCGGTCCGCGCAACATCCCATACCTGGCACGAGTCTGGGGCGAGGACTTCTATCTGCCCTTCGCCGAGCACCTCGCGATCTTCCGCTACACCGACCGCCCGGGGATGATTGGCCGGGTGGGCACGATCTTCGGGGAGGAGGGCGTCAACATCGTCTCGGCCGCGGTGGGGGCCGAGAGCGAGGGCGACACGGCCGTGATGGCGCTGACGACGGACGCGCCGGTCAATCCGGCGACCGTGGACCGCATCCTCGAGCTCGACGGGTTCTTCGTCGGGCGCGCGGTTTCCCTCTAGGGTCAGGCAATGAGAGCGGTCGTCCTGACTCGGGTGGGAGGCCCGGAGGTCCTGCAGGTCGCGGAGCGGCCGGACCCGCCCGTCGGAAGCGGTGACGTGCGCATCGCCGTCAAGGCGGCGGGGATCAACTTCGCGGACACGATGGCGCGCGTCGGCCTCTATCCGGATGCGCCGAAGCCGCCCTGCGTCCTCGGCTACGAGGTCTCGGGTGAGGTCGCGTCCGTGGGCGACGCCGTCGAGTCGGTCAAGCCGGGAGACCGGGTCGTCGCGGGAGTCAGGTTCGGAGGACAGGCGGAGCTGGTCAGCGTCCCGGAGGGCCAGGTGCTCCCACTGCCCGACCGCCTCAGCTTCGAGCAGGGAGCCGCCGTGCCGGTCAACTACGCGACGGCCTACTGCGCACTGGTCCTGATGGCGGGCATCAGGGAGGGCGAGCGTGCCGTGATCCACGCAGCGGGCGGCGGTGTGGGCACGGCGGCGGTGCAGATCGCCCGCCACCACGGCGCCGAGGTCCTCGGCACCGCCTCAGCCGCGAAGCACGACGCGATCCGCGAGCTCGGCGTCGCGCACGCGATCGACTACCGCACCCAGGATTTCGAGTCCGAGATCCGGCGTATCACCGGCGGAGAGGGCGTCGACGTCGTGATGGATGCAACCGGCCCGACCAACTTCCGCAAGGACTACCGGCTCCTCCGCCAGGGAGGCCGCCTCGTCATGTACGGGCTCTCGGAGGCGTCCGCGGGCACGGATCGCAGCCTGCGCAAGCTCGCGGGCAGCCTGGCCCGGATGCCGTTCGCGACGCTGCCGTGGTGGAAGAGCCTCCAGGTGATGAACGAGAACAAGGGCGTCTTCGGACTCAACATGCTCGCCTGGTGGGACCGCGAGGGCGACGTGACCCGCATCACCGGTCCCCTGGTCGAGGAGCTCGACGCCGGGGACCTCGAGCCCGTCGTCGCGGAGGCCTTCCCGTTCGAGCGGGCCGGCGATGCGCACCGCTACATCGCAGAGCGCCGGAACATCGGAAAGGTCGTGCTCGTCCCGTGATCTGGCGGCCGCGGAGGGCCGCTCTGATCAGCCCGGAGCTGGGTTACGACGGATAGATGAGAAGGCGAATTTGGAAGTCTCTGGGCACGCTCGCGTCCCTCGCGGCAGTGGCCGCGATCGCGCCACTCTCGGCCAGTGCGGAGCCGGGCGTGACGGCGTCGGTGTGGACCGTCCACGGCGGCGGGGCGGTTGCGTCTGCCTCGGTGAACGTGCTCACGCTCAGCGACGCCGCGGGCGTCGACAACCGGATTTCCGCCTGGATTGGGTCGACCGACCGCCTGGTTCTGAGCGCGCCCGAGGGCCTCGGAGACCCCGATGGCAGCGGCGCCAACTGCAGCCTCGACAACGCGAAGCCCGGGCAGTGGACGGCACAGGAGGTGAGCTGCGCGGCAGGGTACATCGGCGCGATCGTGGGCGACCTCGGCCGCGGGGCGGACACCTTCGACGCGGATCCTCATCTCAGCGTCCTGGTCGGTGCGGTGGTGGATGGCCAGCGCCGTCCGCTCGCCGGCGGGCCGGGCCGCGACCGGCTGGTGGGTGGAGCCGCCGCCGACCTGCTCGACGGGGGGGGACGCGCCGACTCGATCGTCGGCGCCGGCGGGCAGGACTTCCTGATCGGCGGGCCAGGCGCGGACAACCTCAGCGGCGGCGGCGGTGCCGACACCCTGCTGGGCCTCGGCGGGCCGGACAGGCTCAGCGGGGGAGGGGGCAAGGACCTCTGCCGAGGTGGTGGAGGCAGCGACGCCGCCAAGAGCTGCGAGACGGCTCGCGGGATTCCGTAGCAGCCGGCGTTAGCGTTCCGGCCGTGCTGCTCACGGCCAGCATCTCGAGCGCCTATCAGGACGGGATCGTCGACACCGGCCGGGAGCCGCACTTCCTCTTCTTCGTCGCGTTCCTGATCACCTTCGGGTTCATCCGGACGAGCACCCACATGATCCGTGCCCAGGTGAAGTGGTGGCCCGGGAATGTCTCCGTCGGGGGCACGCACATTCACCACCTGGTGTGGGGAATCCTGCTGGTCCTGATCTGCGGTTACATCGCCGTGGCGATCGCGCCGGAGAGCCCCTGGCGCGAGGTGGTGGCCGTCTTCTTCGGCATCGGGACGGGTCTCACGCTCGACGAGTTCGCCCTCTGGCTCAACCTCAAGGACGTCTATTGGGAGAAGCAGGGCCGCGCCTCGATCGACGCGGTGGTGATCGCGGCGGCGATCTCCGGGCTGTTCCTGATCAGCCTGAGGGGTTGGATCGACGTGACGACTGAGGTTGCCGATGGCGTTCAGGCGTTCGTCGGAGGGATCGGACTGCTCGGAATCCTCCTCGCGCTCGCCAACGCCGCCAAGGAGAAGTTCGGTATGGCGATCTGGAGCATCGCCGTGCCCGTCGTCGGCATCCCCGGCGCACTGCGGCTTGCGAAGCCCCGCTCGGTCTGGGCGAAGCTCTTCTACCGGCACGGCAAGCGCGAGCGCTCGGAGCAGCGGTTCACCGGGCCGCGCGGGAAGCCGTTCTGGAAGCGGGGCGACGAGTTACTCGGCCGGCTCCGGCCGCGCAGCGCCCGCTGAGAAGACCAGCTCGTCGAGCACCACCCCGAGCGAGGCCGCGGTCGGGATCGCGAGCAGGGCTCCGAGGACGCCGGCCAGGTTCGCCCCGACGATCACAGCGACGATCGCGACCGCCGGGTTCACCTTCAGCGCCCCGCCCTTGTAGAGCAGAGGCTGGATGACCCGGTCCTGCGCCTGCTGGTAGACCAGGAAGACGATCAGCCAGACGAACGCGTCGCCGGGTCCGCCGTCGACTATCAGCACCGCCAAGACGGAGACCCCGCCGATCGTCAGCCCGATCAGCGGGATCAGGTCGAGGAAGGCGACCAGCACCGCCAGCGGCAGCGCGAGGTGAAAGCCCTCGGCCTCGAGGAAACCCCAGGTGAGGAACCCGGCGGCGACCGCGAGCAGCAGGTTGACGCTGACGTAGGCCTTGACGACCTCGGCGACACGGTCGGCGATCCGGCGGGCGCGATCGCGTTGAAATTGCGGCAGCCGGCCGGTGCCCCGCTCGACCATGCCGCGACCGTCCAGCAGGAGGAAGAAGGTCAGGGTGAGCACGGTGATTGCGGCGAGCAGGTGCTCGAGGATGCTCACCGTGAGCGAGCCGAGCGTGCTCGCCCCGCTCGACAGATGGGAGGGAAGGGTGCTCGCCTCCTCGCTCAGCTTCTGGGTGATGTGGTACTTGGCGTTCAGATCCTGGAACTGTTTGTTGTCGTTCGCCCAGTTCTCGAAGTCCCGGACGTACCCGGGCAGCTTGTGGGCCAGGCCCTCGATGTCGTGGACGATCGGCGGAAAGACGTGCAGGACGAGGAAGACCATCGCCGCGAGGCCGATCAGGTAGACGATCAGGATCGCGAGCACGCGCGGCATCGATCCGCCGCGCGGCCAGGCTCGCTGCACCATGCTCACCGCGGGGTCGAGAGCCAGCGCCAGGAAGATCGCGGCGGCGACCCACTGCAGCGTCGTGCGGGTGTGGAGGATGGCGATCGCCAGCAGCAGGCCGATCGCGATCCAGAAGAGCGCCACCAGCACGACCTTCGCGATGGCCCGAGCCTCGATCCCCTCCGCGCGCACCGGCGTGACGCTAAAGCGCGACCCGGACCCAAAATCAACGGCGGCGCTTCGCTTCGTATCTGCCGCCGCCGTAGTTGGAGAACGATGCGGCCTGCGGTACCCTGCCTGGACTTCGATGACGCACCGGCTCGACAGCCTGGCGCTTCTCCTTCTCCTCCCCCTTCGGGGGGAATAGCGCTGGGCGGCGCGAGAGCCGCGAACTCACGAACAGGTCATCGGAAGTCTTAGGAGAAGGAGGTAGTCATGAG
>DATFPJ010000192.1:0-2678 GCA_035264865.1 Solirubrobacterales bacterium | reverse complement strand
TCGACCGCCCCCTCGACGCCCATCACGGCGATCTCCGCCGTCGGCCAGGCGAAGTTCGCGTCGCCGCGGATGTGCTTGCTCGACATGACGTCGTAGGCCCCGCCGTAAGCCTTGCGGGTAATCACCGTCAGCTTCGGGACGGTCGCCTCGCAGTAAGCGTAGAGCAATTTGGCGCCGTGCCGAATGATGCCGCCGTGTTCCTGCCCCACGCCCGGCAGAAAGCCGGGCACGTCGACGAAGGTGATCAGAGAAATGTTGAAGGCGTCGCAGAAGCGGACGAAGCGCGCGGCCTTCACGGATGAGTCGATGTCGAGCGTCCCTGCGAGGGCGCGGGGATTGTTGGCGACCACGCCGATCGGATGCCCGCCGAGCCGGGCGAAGCCGCAGAGGATGTTCTCCGCCCAGAGCTGGTGAACCTCGAGGAACTCCCCCTCGTCGACGACGCGCATGACGATCTCCCGCATGTCGTACGGCTTCGTCGGCTCGTCCGGCACGATCGAGTCGAGCTCTGCGTCTTCCCGCCCACCGGGGTCGGAGGGCTCGAAGTAGGGCGGAGGATCGACGTTGTTCTGGGGGAGGAACGAGAGCAGGTAGCGGGCGTCCTCCAGGCATGCGTCCTCGTCGTCGGCGGCGAAGTGGGCGACGCCGGACTTGGAGGCGTGGGTGGCCGCCCCACCGAGCTCCTCGAAGGTGACTTCCTCGCCGGTGACCGTCTTCACCACCTCGGGCCCCGTGATGAACATGTACGAGCTTTCCTTGACCATGAGCACGAAGTCCGTCATCGCAGGCGAGTAGACGGCGCCCCCGGCGGTCGGGCCCATGACGAGCGAGATCTGCGGGACGACCCCGGACGCCTGGACGTTGCGCCAGAAGATCTCCGCATAGCCGCCGAGCGAGACGACGCCCTCCTGGATCCGGGCGCCGCCGGAGTCGTTGATCCCGATCAGGGGACAGCCGTACTTGAGCGCCAGGTCTATGACCTTGCAGATCTTCTCGGCGAACGCCTCCGAGAGGGTGCCGCCGAAGACGGTGAAGTCCTGCGAGAACACGAACACCCTGCGCCCGAAGATCGCCCCGTATCCCGTGACGACGGCGTCGCCCCACGGCCGCCGCTCCATCATCCCGAAGTGAGGGTTGCGGTGGCGGACGAAGCGGTCGAGCTCGACGAAGCTTCCCGGGTCGAGCAGCTTCTCCAACCGCTCCCGGGCGAGCAGCTTGCCGCGCGAGCGCTGGCGCTCGACGGCCGTCTCGCTGCCGGCGTGCAGCGCCTCCTCACGGAGGCGCGCGAGCGCTGCCAGCTTGGCCTGCGTCGACTCGAGATCCTCTGCCCTGGCCACGGCGAAGAGCTTAACCTGCCCCCCTGGCGATCACGCAGCGCGGATTCCTTCCTCCCCGGCGCGCCTAGAGTGGTCTGTCTCCGAGTTCTCCCGACACCTGGGAGGGCGTCGATAGCTCCTTGACAGGACAGCGCCCGGCATGCCGGGCGCTGTCCGCTTTGCGACTCAGGCTCGCTTCGAGACCAATCGAAAGGAGCGAGTCGCGTGTCTGAGGATGATGTCCTCTTCGGCTACCGGCTGCAGCTGGTCGCCCTGGCGGGGCGGATCGGCGTCGCCGCCGCCTGCCGCACCTTCGGCGTCCACCGCTCGACCTACTACGCCTGGAAGCGCAGGATCGAACGCGAGGGCCTGGGCGCGCTGCGCCCGCGCGAGCGGCGTCGGCCGCGCATGCCCAACCAGCTCTCGCCGCTGGTCGAGCAGCGGATCGTCGCCTTCGCGCTCGGCCACCCGGGCCTCGGTCCGCGCCGGGTCGCGGCCGAGCTTGCGCGCCCGCGCTGGGGCGGCCTCGTCGTCTCCACCAACGGCGTCTGGCGCTGCCTCTGCCGGCAGGGGCTCAACACCCGCGCCAAGCGGCTCTCGCTCGTCGCCGGCTACGCCGCCCCCTACGAGCCGCCGCGTCCGGCAAGCGAGGAGCGGCACGTGGAGGCGGAGCGGCCGGGCGAGCTGGTTGGCTTCGACTGCTTCTTCGTCGGCCGCCTGCACAACATGAAGGAGACGGTCTGGCAGCTGACGGCGATCGACGTCTGCTCCTCCTACGCCTGGGCGGAGCTCGTCAGCTGCAAGCGCGGCCAGCCGAGCGCAGCCCAGACCTCGAAGCTGGCGGCGCGGGTGGCGGCCGAGCTGCAGGCGGCCGGCTGGCGGCTCGAGCGGGCGCTGACCGACAACGGCAGCGAGTTTCGCGGCCGCTTCGAGCAGACCCTCGCGCGACTGGGCGCTCGGGCGACGCGCATCCGCGCCGGCCGCCCGCAAACCAACGGTGCCGTCGAGGCGCTGCACAAGACGATCCTCGAAGAGTGCTGGCGCCCGGCCTTCGCCCGCTACCTGCAGGTCCGCTTCCAGGGTCTGCGCCGTGACCTCGCCGACTACCTGCGCTACTACAACTTCGAGCGCGCACACACCGGCCGGCTCACCCGGGGCCGCATCCCCGCAGACATCGTCTACGGTGCCGAGAAGATGGAGGCGAGATGAGCCGCGCCTGTCGGCATATCTCGGAGGCTGTCCACTCTAGGAGGCGACGCGCGACGCGGCGCCGTCGAGCGAGTCGAGAATCTCGCGGATCGGCTGCGCGGTGCCGACGAAAATCGGCGTGTCCCGCTCCGTATAGCGGCTTGCCTCGGTCTC
>DATFPJ010000191.1:0-5659 GCA_035264865.1 Solirubrobacterales bacterium | reverse complement strand
CGGGCCAGCCATCGCCTGTCGCCCGGGCTTCGCCGGATGGCCGAGGTCAGCGCCGCGACCATCGATCCGGCGATCTCGTGGCGGTAAGCGTGGCGGCGTTCCCAGAGGCCCGCCGGGCCGAAGTAGCGCTCGCAGAACTCGGGGTCCTGCTCGCGCCGGACGATGCACTCCCCGCGCGCGAAGTTGGCCCCGAGCTCGAGCGAGTAGGCCATGTCGTCCTCCAGCTCATGGGTGAGGACCGCGTCCTCCAGATGCGCAATCCGAACCCCTTGCTCGTCAAGCCGTGCCGAGAGGAGTGAGGGCGCGTAGAGGCCGAGGTGCTCGAGCCCTCCTACCCGCGCGTAGGCCTCGCCGGTGATCGCGACGCCCGTCGTGTTGAACCGGACCCAGTCCTCGCGGTCCCAGGCCTCGAAGCAGCGCGCGAACCAGCGCTCGCTGAGAGTGCTGATTCCCCTGGTGGTGCTCTGCAGATGCTTGATCGTCGCTGCGTCCAGGTCGGGATCGCGGGCGAAGGCCTCCGCCACGGCCGCCAGGCAGCCCGGCTCGGCTCGCACGTGCGCCTCGGTCAGGACCAGGACCGGGGCCGTGGCGGCGCGCGCACCGGCGTCATAGAGGCCCATCAGGGAGGCGCCGGGAACGCGGACGAGCTCGTCCTGGTCGGCGAGCTCCGCCGTCACCCGCTCCTCGAAGTCGGGGTGCTTCCCGTCGGCGCCGAGGATCATCTGGAAGCGGTCGCGAGGCAGCTCCTGGTGCCGGGTCCAGGTGCGCAAGTGCTCGACGACCTCGCCGCGGGGGTCCTCGAGCGGTACGACCACGGCGACCTCCGGCTTAGCTCTGCGCTTCATCGCTCCCATTCCTCGATCGCCTCCCTGCAGAACTCGTGCATATCACGGACCATCCGGTCCCGGTCGAACCGGCTCCCGGCCGCAGCCGCGCGGTCGCTCATTTCTCGCTGGAGGCCGCGGTCGGTCAGCAGGCCGCGCAGGGCGGTCGCCAGGCCCGTGCCGTCTCCGGGCGGGAGGAGGAAACCCGTTCTCCCGTTGTCCACGACCTCCGTGATGCCCCCCGAGCAGGCGGCGACGACCGGCGTGCCGCAGGCGAGTGCCTCGGCGGCCGTCAGGCAGAAGCTCTCCTCAGGCGCCGCGTGGACGTAGGCGTCGGCTGAGCGGAGGAGGGCGGCGAGCTCGGTGGGGGACTGCTGGCTTCTGTGGTCGATCCGGATCCCGTCGCCAACGGTCTCGATGCGGTCCTCCCCGCCGATCGAGATGAGCTCCACCGGGCCGGGGAGCCGGAGGAGAGCCGACCGCAGCGTGGCGAAGTCCTTGTGCGGATTGGCTGCTCCGCCCCCCGCGGCGAAGACGAGGCGGGACGTGCCGGCTTCGGGGCGCGAGGCGCGCGGGCCGGACGGCTCGAAGACCGTCAGGTCCAGGCCGTTCGGGATCACGCGGTCGGCGACGATGGCGGGCGCGAGCGATGACTCCCGGGCGCGATCGAGCAGCCAGCGCGACGGCGCGACCACGTTGAGCCGCGTGCGCCCGAAGATCCACCGCTTCCGCTGCCAGTTGAGGCGGGTGGCGTCGCGGGCGATCGCCGGTGGGGCCTCGAGATCGGGGCAGCTGCCGCAGCCGCGGCGCCAGCGGTCGCAGGCGCCAGGGACCGCACAGTGGCCGGTGAACGGCCAGCTGTCTGCGAGGTTCAGGACGATCGGCATCTTCAAGGAGAGCCGGGTGAGCTCGCGAAGGTCGAAGTAGCCGCCGCCGTGGAGGTTGTTGCAGAGCAGCAGGTCCGGTTGGAGGCCGCTGATCTCGGGCAGCAGGCGGGTGTAGGGATTGCCGAACGGCTCGAGACCGAGGCGCTCGTCGAGACGGCGCCGGGCCGTGCGCCGCGCTCGCCGCAGCGGGTGGTCGCGGACGTAGTGCACGTGCGGGCTCGCGTGGAGGGGGATCACGCGTGGATCGGTGGTCCGCTTGCGCCCCACCACCAGCCGAGCGTTGGTCCCAAGCTGCTCGAAGCCGTCGAGCAGCGTCATGGCGATCTGCTCGGCGCCGCCGCCGGCGTCGCTGGTGTTGACGATCACCACGTTGCATGGCCGAGCCGGCTCCATCAGTTGCGGTCATTCTCTCCCAGCCGGGCTCATACACTCGCCGCGGCGTGCCCGCGAGTCCACGCATCTCCGTATTGCTGCCGCTTCAGGACGAGCGGGAGGCCGGGCTCGAGTGCGTGCGCGCCTGGACCGAGCAGCGGGCGGACCCCAAGAGCTTCGAGATCCTCGCCCTCGCGCCGGGGGAGGACGATGAGCTCGAGCGGGCGGTCCAGCCGATGCTGCGAGCGCACGACCGCTGGATCGTCGCGCCGGGGAAGGGGGAGTACGAGCTCTTCAACCTCGGCGCCGAGGAGGCGGCCGGCGAGTTTGTGTTCGTCACGGAGGCGCATTGCGTGCCGGAGCCCGACTGTCTGCCGGAGATGCTGGCCGAGCTCGAGCGGAGCGGCGCGCCCGGAGTCCGGGGGAACAGCGTGCCGGAGGCGGTCGGGCCGCTGGGGGCGCTCGAGCGCGACGCGTTCGAGGAGGCGCTGCGGGTCGAGGAGGATCCCGAGCACTGGCGGAAGATCCTGATCCACAGCCTGGCGCTCCGGCGGGATCTCTATCTGGCTGCAGGTGGACTGCCGTCCTCCTACGGCGACTTCGCCCCGTGGCCGCTTGCCATCGCGCTGCACTCCGGTGGGAAGCGGCTGGTCTTCAGCCCGCGTCCGAGGGTTCGTCACGTCTACGACGGCGACCTCGGGCATCTGGGCTCTCACGTGCGCAGCTTCGGGCGTGGGGAGATGCGCTACCGCGCCGAGCGGGGCCGCCTAGCCGGCCGCTATCTCGGTCCGGCGCTCGAGTGGGAGCAGCAGCTCGCCCATACGCGCCGTGGTGCGTGGCACGCCGTGCGGGCCGGGATCGCGCTCCGTCATCGGGGGACGCTGCGGGAGGTGCTCCGCCATGCGTCGGTTGCTGTGCTGGGGCCACGGCTCTCGATCGCTCGCGCGCGGCTGGCGGCCGCGGTGGCCGGTCGGCGGGCGCGGCGATCCGCGGATGCAGGCCGGGCTCGGCCGTCCGCAGACGCAGACGGGGCCCGGCGCGAGTTCGCCGAGTTCTGGCGGCTGACCAGCCGGAGAGGCCGGCTCGAGGGTCTGGCCGCGGCGGGGGTCGGCGAGGCCGAGGCGCTCCCGGCGGCGACTAGCGTCGATCTGGGCGAGTCGCTGGCCGGCAGGTCGATCGGGGTCTTCCACCAGGAGATTGGGCCCGACGGGGGACCGGTCCGTTGGACGAGCGCGCTGGCGGCGATCAAGTTGGATGTGCCGGGAGCGGGGATCGCGCGGGCGCGAGTGGAACTGATGCCGTTCGCGCGGCCGCCGGACAGCCCGGAGCCCGAGCCGCGCGTGGCGGTGGACGACAGGGTGGTGCCCGTCGCGATCACCGACGGGGAGATGTCCTTCGACCTCCCCGCGGGCGTGCACTGGATCTGGTTTGCCTGCACGCCGTTTCACCCGCGGCGGTCGGGCAAGGACGATCCGCGCCCTCTGGGTCTACCGGTCCGGGCGCTCAGGTTCGAGCCGGGCTGATGGCCGATTCCCTCGCCGCGTTGGCCAGGGAGGTCACCACCTGCGTGCGGTGTCCGCGGCTGGTCGAGTGGCGGGAACGGAGCGCGGCCGACCCGCCGCGGCGGTATCGCGGTGAGTCCTACTGGGCGCGGCCGCTGCCGGGGTTCGGCGATCCGCGGGCGCCCATTGTGATCGTGGGGCTGGCGCCGGCCGCCCACGGGGGCAACCGGACGGGCAGGATCTTCACCGGCGATCGGTCCGGCGACTGGTTGTTCGGGGCGCTGCACCGCGCGGGGTTGGCGAACCAGCCGACCTCGGTGAGGGCAGACGATGGGTTGCGGCTGCGGGGGGCGTACGTCACGGCGGTCAATCGGTGTCCGCCGCCGCAGAACCGGCCGACGACGGAGGAGCGGGACAACTGCCTGCCGTATCTGGTGCGGGAGCTCGGGCTGCTGCGGCGGGTCAGGGTGATGGTGGCGCTGGGGTCCTTCGCGTGGGCCGGGTCACTGCTGGGGCTGACCGCGCTCGGGGCCGAGATACCGCGGCCGCGGCCGCGGTTCGCCCATGGCGCGGAGGCGGAGATCGAGGTGCCGGGGCGGGGCGAGTGGTCGTTGCTCGGGTGCTTTCACCCCTCTCAGCAGAACACCTTCACTGGGAGGCTGACCGAGCCGATGATGGATGCGGTGTTCGGTCGCGCGCGCGAGCTTGCCGGCGGGTGAGCAGGGGATACTTGCCGCGTGTTCCAGCTCAACCTGCCGAACGCGCTCACCGTGCTGCGCATCCTGTTGGTGCCGGTCGTGGTGGTGGCGCTGCTGGACGAGACGCCGAATGGGGATGCGATCGCGGCCGGGGTGTTCGCGCTCGCGGCCGTGACGGACACGCTGGACGGGTACATCGCGCGGCACCGGGACGCGGTGACGACCTTCGGCAAGTTGATGGATCCGATCGCGGACAAGCTGCTGATCGCTGCCTCGCTGATCGCGCTCGTCTCGCTCGACCGGCTGGCCGCCTGGATCGCCATGGTGATCATCGCGCGAGAGTTCGCGGTGACCGGGCTGCGGCTGGTGGCGGCAGAGCAGGGAGTGGTGATCCAGGCGAGCTGGATGGGGAAGGTGAAGACGATTCTTCAGGTGGCGGCGATCATCTGCCTGATCGCGGTGGATCCGGCGCCGCTGGGGGTTGATCTGCTCGTCTACGCCGCCGTGGCCGCGACGGTGATCAGCGGGGTGGACTACTTCTTCGGGTTCAGGAGGATGGTGGCCGCGGCGTCCGCGAAGCGGCCAGCGAAGACCTGACGGATCAGGCGGCGGGCGCCTCGAGCCACTCGCGCGTGGTGGTGTGGTGGTGCGAGTGCTCGCCGCTCTCGAGCTCCTCGAGGATCTCGGAGAGGGAGCCGTACCGCTCGGCGACGACGTTGTGGCGGTGAATCGTCTCGAGGTTCTCCTGGCGAGCGTGCAGGAAGGCGCCGTCCCGGAGCTCGGGGAAGGTCTCGGTGACCTGGCGGATCATCTCGCGGACGCAGTCCTCGACGAAGCGGGGGTTGGCGTGCGCCTTCTCGACCACGGCGCGCTCGTCGGAGCGCTTCATCAGCTCGTAGATCTCGCTCGACATGGAGGTCTCGACGATGCGGAGCAGCTGGCGGGCGTCGATGTCCACGTCCGAGTCCTCGGGGACGCCGACGTAGAGGGTGCCGATGCCGCGCTGGTTGTGGGTTGCGAGGGGGACTGTCTCGACGATGCGGTCGATCTCGTCCGCGCTGAAGCCGTGCTCCGCGAGGCGCTCGCGGGCGCCGTCCTCGACCAGGCCCTGGGCGCAGGGGCAGGCGGTCATGCCCTGGGCCTCGACGCCGGTGAGGGTGCGGGTGCCGCGCTCTGAGGAGACGGCGGTGCCGAACAAGGTGTAGAGCTCCTGGGTCGGGACGCCTGAGACGGGGGCGGGGACGGTCTCGGGGTAGCGGGCGGCGATGCGGACTTCGGCGCGGAGTCCACCCTGGCGCTCGCGGACGCGCTCGGCGATGTGGCCGGCCAGGCCCTCGGCGCGGAGCGCCTCGCCGAGGACGACCGTGTCGATGGCC
>DATFPJ010000190.1:0-20178 GCA_035264865.1 Solirubrobacterales bacterium | reverse complement strand
CAGGAGATGGAGATGTCGGGGTGGTGGCCCATCTCCTCCGCCGGCTCGACCAGCGAGTCGACGAACTTGACGGAGCCGACGAAGTCCTCACGGTCGAAGCTCTTGACGATGTACTCGCCGCGCTGGCGCCAGCCGTCGAGCTCCTTGAGCCGCTCCTTGATCTCCTCATCGCTCAGAAGTGCCATATTCGTCCGGTGCGAATCGCGAGCCTGGTCCCGTCCGCGACCGAGACTCTATTCGCCCTCGGCTTGGGCGATCAAGTGGTCGCGGTCACGCACGAGTGCGACTACCCGCCGGGCCGCGGGCAAGCCGCATCTGACTCGCAGCCTGGTGCCGGAGGGCCTATCCGCCGGCCAGATCGACGCGACCGTCCGCAGGCTGACCGGCGAGGGTCGCCACCTCTACGAGCTGGACGAACCCACGCTCATCGAGCTGGACGTCGATCTGATCGTCACCCAGGCGGTCTGCGAGGTCTGCGCCGTCTCCTACGACGACGTCGTCGCGGTCTCTGCCCGCCTGCCGAGCAGGCCGCGGGTCATCTCCCTCGATCCCTCGAACCTCGAGGAGGTGATCGCCGACGTCGAGCGCCTCGGGGAGGCGACCGACGTGAAGGAGCGCGGGGCCGAGCTGCGCGGAGAGCTGGAGGGCCGGCTGGCCGCGGTCCGCGGGGCGGTCGCCGGAGCCAGACGGCCGAAGGTGCTCGCCCTCGAGTGGCTCGACCCTCCCTTCATCGGCGGTCACTGGGTCCCCGAGATGATCGAGATGGCGGGCGGCGAAGACGTGCTGGGGATACCGGGGCAGAAATCGAGGACTGCGGAATGGGATGAGGTCGCCGCTTCCGGCGCCGAGGTCGTCGTCGCCATGCCCTGCGGCTGGGATGCCCGGCAGGCTCGTGCCGAGGTCGCCTCTCGAGCTGATCGGATCGCGGCGATCGGCGCTCGCGAAATCTGGGCGGTCGATGCGGCCGCCTCCTTCTCCCGTCCGGGGCCCCGCCTGGTCGAGGGGAGCGAGCTGCTCGCCCATCTGCTGCACCCGGATAGGGTTCAGGCCCCCGCCGGGGTCGCCTTCGAGCCGGTGTCGGTGGCTGAGCCGGCGGGGCAGCGCTCCTAGAGAGGAGAGTGATGGGCCTCAACTGGGCCGAGCACACCGTCGAGATCGCAGCTCCGATCGAGACCTGCTTCGCGGCGATCACCGACTACGAGACCTTCCCGAAATGGCAGGGAGCCGTGGTCGACACCGAGGTTCTGGACTGGGACACGGAGGGCCGCGGCAAGCGGGTCCGGCTGTTCATCGACGCGAAGGTGCGCAAGGTCGACTACACGCTGGACTACCGCTACGACCAGCCGACCCGGATCGAGTGGGACTTCGTCGAAGGCAACGGGATCAACGACGCGGACGGCCATTACCTCTTCGAGGAGATCGGCGACGGACGCACCCGCGCCACCTACAAGCTGGGCCTCGAGGTCGGCATCCCGCTGCCGGGGCCGGTCGCCCGCCGGGCACACAAATCGACGCTGAAGGCGTCCGTCGAGGACCTGCGGCGCGAGGCCGAGCGTCGCGCGACCTCCGCGGCGACGGCGACCGAGACCCGACCGGTCGACGATCGGGAGGCGAGGCTCGCCGAGAGGGCCGGGATCAAGAGACGGACACCCCCTGCGCCGCCGCCCCCGGCCGAGCCGGCGGAGTGGAGCACGGACGGCGCGGATCATTCGGTCGCCGAGCTGCCAGCGGTGCTCGTCGGACGCACCGTCTCAGTCGGACGGCGCGTCGCAGGGGGCGGGATCGACACCGCCCGCGAGGTGGCCGCGGAGGCCGCGAGCACCGGCCTCGGTGTGGCACGGCGGGCGGTTCGCGGCGGGCTGAGGGTGCCGTCGGCGCTCGCCGGCCGCGTACGCGGCCTAACCCGCGACCGCTAACGCACCGGCGAAGGTCCCGGCGATCATCAGGACGACCCCGCCCAGCTCGAGGGCGAAGCCGGGCCGGCCGCTCATCCGTCGCTCGACGAGGATCACCAGGAGCGCGGCGACGAATCCGCCGACGAGGCCGCCGATGTGCCCGCCCACTGAGATGTTCGAGATGGAAAAGGTCAGGAACAGGTTGAGAACGACGAAGATGCCGAACTGCTGCGCGACCTGCTCGACACCTCTCCCCCGCGCGACGACGATCACGGCAGCCATCAGACCGAAGATCGCACCGGAGGCACCCACCGTGTGCGCGTTCGGGTCCAACAGCAGAGCACCCAGCGACCCGGCGATCAGCGAGACGAAGTAGATCCCCAGGAAGCGGGGCGTGCCGATGCCGGGCTCGAGGATGCTGCCGGCAACCCAGAGCACGTACATGTTGAACAGCAGGTGCAGGAAGCCGGCGTGCAGGAAGCCGCCGGTGATCACCCGCCACCAGTCGCCGTTCGCGATTGAAGGGCCGTGCAGGGCGGCATCGTCGATCAGGGTTCCGCCGCCGCTCAGCCCGCCGCTGCCGCCGGCTGCGAGTTCCGCCACGAAGACGAGCACGTTGATCGCGATCAGCGCGATCGTCGCCGGCATCTTTCCCGCCGTCGGGCTGAACGCGCCCTGCCCGACCCTCACCTTGGTCGTCTGGCGGGCGCATTCCGGGCAGCGCATGCCCACCGGCGTCGAGGTCATGCACTCGGGGCAGATCGGGCGGCCGCAGTTCGAACAGGAGACCCCGGTCTCGCGGTTCGGGTGCCGGTAACAGGTCTGCCGCGTCTGGGTTCCCGCCTCCATGTCGGCCAGCGTAGTGAAGCCGACCCGCCGGCCCGGCGCTACTGGACGGTGGCGCTGAGCAGGATCGGCGGCGTGGGGGTGGTGCGCCCGGCGTGGGGCTCGCGGGTGACCATCACCTTGGTGCCGCGGGCGAGGTGACCGTCGACGCCTGTCGTCGCGCGGCCGCCCGAATCCGGGATGAAGTTGGAGGAAGGACGCAGGTTCTGTCCCCTGGCGACCCACACCTGGTAGACCTCGCGCCCGCTCACGGGCTCGAGGCCGTGGAGATCCAGCATCGAGGACTGCTCGCCGACCGCGAGCGTGCCGCCGATGCCCGGTGTGGCCGGGACGACCGCGACCGTGCTCGCGGCACCGCCCTCCTCGCCGCCGTTGCTGGCGACCAGATACCCCGCGATGCCCGCGACGGCGATCGCCAGCACAGCCAGGCCGACGGCCGGGCGCAGCAGGAGCCCACGCCAGCCGGCACGCTGCGGCCGCCGCGGGATTGCCTGGACTTGCTCGGCGGCGCCGGCGGCATCGCGCCGCACCTCCGCCATCACCCGTTCGCGAAGCTCGGGAGGCGGCTCGAGCTGCTCGACCGACTCGCCGAGCACCGCAACGGCCGGGGCGAGGGACTCGAGCTCGCGCGTGCAGCGGGCGCAGCTCGGGGCATGGGCCTCCACCTCGCGCTCCTCGCGGGGGTCGAGCGCGCCGAGCGCGTAGGCGACCAGGTCGTCTCGGTGGGGATGGTCCCCGGTCACAGTCCCTCCGCCAGCGTCGCCCTGATCTTGTCCATGCCGAGCCGCATCCGCCCCTTCACGGTGCCCAGCGGCTCGTTCACCATCTCGGCGATCTCGGAATGGCTGAAACCGCCGAAGTAGGCGAGCCTGATGACGCGGGACTGGTCGTCGGGCAGGTGATCGATCGCTCCACGCACCTCCCGCGCGGTCTCCCGCCGGAGCGCCTCGGTGTCGGTCATGTCCTCCGCCGGACTGCGCTCGAGCAGCTCCTCCCCGCCGGCGGCCAGACGGGGTGAGCGCCCGGACTCCTTGCGCAGCAGGTCGATGGCGCGGTTCCGGACGATGCCCAGCGTCCAGGCCCGCACACTGCCCCGGGCGCGGTCGTAACGCGCGCCGCTACGCCAGATCGAGAGCAGCGCCTCTTGCGTGACGTCCTCGGCGGCGGTGCGGCCGCCGACGATCCGGTACGCGAGCGAATAGGCCGCGCCGGCATGACGGTCGTAGAAGACCTCGAAGGCGAGCGGGTCCTTGCGGGCGACGAGGGGCATCAGGTCCTCGTCCGCGAGCCGCTGGAGCTCTCCGCGTGTCAAATTCTCATTCCCGGGTGATCTATCTGCCGTCCTGCCACGCATGTGGGTACGGGCGTTGCTCGTAATCGGATCATGTGCTCAAGGAGGTAGTGATGGAGGAAGCAAGCCCCGCCAGGCTCTACTGCCTGTTGGTCGGAGCGGTGCTCGTCATCGCCGGGATCATCGGGTTCTTCTACGAGGCGAGCTTCGCCACCGGCGACTCGATCAGAGCCGACGACGTCTTCGGCGTGCTCTCCGTGAACGGCTGGCACAACCTGGTCCACATCGCGATCGGTGCGCTGCTGCTGGCCGCCGCGGGATCGGCCGCCAGGGGCGCGGCGCTGTTCGTCGGCGTTCTCTACATCGCGCTCTGCGTGCTGGGATTTATCGCGACCAGCGACAACGGGATCGGCTTCATCGCCGAGAACGACACGCTGATCAAGCTGGTGCCGGTCAACGACGAGGACAACGTCCTGCACCTGATCCTCGGAATCACAGGCGTGATCGCCGCTTTCGCGTCGCGACCGGTGCGCAGGACCGCCGCGGCGACCTAATCCCGTCGGTTCCGGACCTGGTCTCGGACCTGACCCGCGATGTCCGAGACCTGGTCCGCGAGCCCTGAGAGGCGCGACGGCCGCCTGCCGCCGCGCCGGCGGAGCTCGACCAGCACCAGCCCTCCCGCGGCGACTCCGCCCGCGGCGAGCGCGGCGGCGGGCCGGACCCAGTTGCGCGGGTCGCGCAGCGAGCGCAGCTCGGACTCCGACAACTCCTCGGCCCAGGCCGAGAGCTCTTCGGCGGCGGCCTCGGTCACCGCGCTGAGCGTCTCCTCGAGCCGGCCGGAGAGGTTCTCGGGCGGCTCGATCGGTCGCAGCGCAGACCGCAGCAGGTTCTCGACGTCGCGCGGAGTCTCAGCCGCCATTGACGCTCATCTCCTCCTCGAGTTGCTTGATCGCCCGGTGGATCAACACCTTGGTCGCGCCGTCTGAGCGGCCGAGAGCACGTGCGATCTCCCGGTTGTCCATGCCGAGCGCGAAGCGCATGACCAGAGCGTCGCGCCGGTCATCCGGGAGGTGCTGAAGATGGTCCATCACCTGCCTGAGATCCTCCCTGCCCTCGACGATGCGCTCGGTCCCGTGAGCCGCGGCGATCGGCTCGGACTCGTCGAGCACCCTCTGGGGGCGGCGCGCGCGGTCGCGGTGGTAGTTCGAGGCGAGGTTGTGCGCGATGCGAATGAGCCAGGGGCGCAGCGGCCGGCCGTTCGACTCGCGCCGCGCGCGCTCGAAGTGCCGGTAGGCCTGAAGGAACGCCTGCTCGGTGACGTCCTCTGCGTCGTGGTGATTCCCGACGCGGTAGTAGGAGTACGAGTAGACGTCGCGCAGGTGGTCGCGATAGAGGCGCTCGAAGGCGCGATCGAGCTCGGCCTTCGACTCCCCGTCGCGAGCCGAGCCCTGCTGGGCTTCGGACACAGAACAAGCCTACCCCGGTCGCGCCTCATGCCGCCTGACCTCCCGCGGCGGGCTCGCGCCGAGCGCGCTCCGCCTGCCGGACACGGGCCATCCATTCGCCGGGCGCGATCTCTCCGGCGATCAAACCGGCGAGACCCTCCAGGGCCGAGGACCCCATCCCGGCCTTGCGGACGGCCTCGGCGATCAGCGGCACGGAGTCGAGCGCCTCGGACGCCTGGCCGATGATCCCGGGGATCTGCTCCGCAGGAGTGCCCTGGCCGAGCAGCTCGCCTGCCCGGCGGTTGCGGCTCCCCTCGGCCAGGATCGTCGCGGTCAGGTCCCCAACCCCGGCGATCCCAGCGAAGGTCTCGTGCTCCGCGCCGCGCGCCCGGGCGTAGGCGACGCACTCGCGCCAGACCTGGGCGGTGGCGATTCCCGCGGCATTCATGCCCTGCGCCTGCGCCGCCGCGCCCGCGAGGGCCGCCGCGTTCTTGGCCGCGCCCGCCACCTCGACGCCGATCATGTCCTCCGAGCGCTCGCAGACCAATCCCGCTTCGTCGAAGACGCTGCCGAGCTGGTCCCGCAGGTCCGCGTCGCGGCTGCCGAGGACGAGGGCGGCCGTGCCGGAGACGGCCTCCTTGGCATGGGCCGGGCCGCCTAGCGAGGCAAGCGCGCGGTGCCGGATTCGCTCCGAGACGTACTCCGAGGGAAGCGCCGCCATCGGCGCGACCATTCCCTTGCTGAGCAGAAGCACGGCGGTGCGCTGTCCGACGCGATCCCCGATCGCCCCGACGGCCTGCGGCAGCGCCACCGACGGCACCGCCAGGCAGATGAGGTCCACCCCGGCGAGCTCGATGTCCGCTGCACGCTTCACGGTCAGCGAGTCCGGGAGCTGGACGCCCGGCAGGTACTCCTCGTTCGTCCGCGTCTCCGTCATCTCCTCCGCGCGCTCGGTGGTGCGGGTCCCGAGCTGGACCTCGAGGCCGCCGCGGGCCAGCAGGACCGCGACCGCGGTCCCCCAGCTGCCGGCGCCGATCACCGCCGCCTTTCGCAGAGGCGGCAGGCCGCCGAGCCACTCCCACTGCAGCTCGATCACGGGCCACACGCGTGCGCCGACCGAGTTCGCGAGCGTCGGGGAGGGGTCCTCCGTCCGAGGGAAGGTGAGCGCGCGTCCCATCCTCACCATCACCTTCTTCGGGCGGATCCGCCAACCACGCCTGACCTGCTCCGTCCCATGCACGGCCACCGGCAGGACGGCGGCGCCGGTCTCCAGGGCGAGCCGGCCGAAGCCGCGCTTCGGCCGGCCGAGCGACCCCGTCCGGTGGCGGGTCCCCTCGGGGAAGATGCAGACGGCGCCGCCGCGCTCGAGCACCTCCCGGGAGGTGTCCAGCGTCTGCTCGTCGGAGTGCCCGCGGCGCACGGGATACGCGCCGAGCCGATTCAGGATCCAGCCCTGCCAGCGCTTCTCGAAGAGCTCGACCTTGGCGACGTAGTGGAGCGGACGCCGCCAGGGGAGCGAGGCGCCAATCACGAAGGGATCGAGGAAGCTGCGGTGATTGGCCGCGACGATCAGCGGTCCCTCAACCTTCCCGTGCTCCCTTCCGATCCGCGTGAGGCGGAAGTAGATGAGGAAGAAGGGGATCAGCACGAGCCGGGCGAGGTAGTACAGCGGGCGATTGACGCCGTGCTCACGCGTGAACCGGTGGTAGCTGAGCAACCTCTCCTCGTCCATGCCCAGACCGAAACACCAACACAAAGGCCAGTTACAGGCGGGCCGGATCGCCCGTGGCTACCAGGCGGCGTCGAGGATCGCCGCGAGGTCGGATCGCTCGACGTCCCCCGGCGTCTGATGCGAGAGCTCGGCGCGAGCCATCGCCTGATCGAGCACCTCGTCGATCCGGCTCCGATCCGCGCCCAGCTCGCCGATGCTCCGGTGCCCGCCGAGGCCGGCGATGCGCTCGCCGATCCGAACCGGCTCGGTGCCCAGCGCGCGGGCAAGTGCCTCGATCTGCTCCGGGGCGCGCCCGCGCATCGCCGCCGTGGTGTGCGGGAGCAGCGCGGCGTAGGTCTCCGCGTGCGGGATGCCCCACACCCGAACGGCCGTCTGACCGAGCACGTGATGGAGCGCGATGCCCGCGGCGCGGTCGACCGCGATCGCGCACAGGATGGCGCCGAGGGCGAGAGCGGAGACGTCCCTCCGATCCGGCTCCTGATCGAGCGCCTCGGCGATCAGCTCGGCGCCGCGGAGCGCCGCCTCGCGCGAGATCGGATCCGCCCTCGGCACGTACAGGGACTCGGCTCCGTGCGCGAGCGCGTTCATCGCGGTCGCGCGGAGCTGCGGCTCGGGCGCACCGCTCATCGACTCCGCGTACGCGATGACCAGCGATGGCCTGGCGAAGCCCCTCACCTCGTCCTCGCTGCCGGACGGCAGCCGGTGGAACCCGGTCATCGGGGCGCCCGAGAGTGTGGTCGGGATCGCCGCCACCTCGGAGCCGGTGACTGAGGCCACCGCTTTCGCGGAGTCGATCACCCGACCGCCGCCGAGCGCGACCACCCGGTCCGAATCGACCTGCCCGACGATCGCCGCCGACGCATCGGAGACCGGTCCGGAGGCGACTTCATGGACCGCCCGAGCCCCAGCGCGCAGGTCGGGCGCGTCCGCCAAGGCTCGCTCCGTGGAGAGCAGATCGAACTCCTCCCAGCCGAGCCTCTCGAGCGTCGCCGCCGGGTCCGTGATCGGTCCGCCGTAGAGCAGGAGCCGACGTCGCTCGTCGGAGTACTCGACCCATTCCCCCCCGGCGGGCGGGCGCAGCTCGCTGATGAACTCGGCGCCCTCGGCCACGCCGCGATTGTCTCAGGAGCCCGGAGTGGGACTCGAACCCACAACCTGCGCATTACAAATGCGCTGCTCCACCAGTTGAGCTATCCGGGCGTCGGGAACAGGGTAGGCCGCAGGCCAGCCCGAACCCCGACCAGACAGCCCACGGGTTTTGATCCGCCCCGCGCGGCATAGACTCAACCCATGCCGTCCACGAGTGGACTCCGCGAGGCCCTCAGCGACCCGGGCGCCGCGGCCGCGCGGGGTAAGTGGCTCGCCCGCGGCGCCTGGCTGCTCGCCGCAGGCGAGGTCGTGCTCGCCGTCCGCAATCACATCACCGACCGCCTGACCGAGAAGGAGCGCAAGCGGATGGTCGAGATCGTCCGCTCCTCGAAGGGACGGCCCTCGAACCTCTCGGACCGGGAGCGCCGGGAGCTTCAGTCGCTTCTCCAGAAGATCGAGCCTCGCCAGCTCGTCAAGCGGGTGACGACCACCGGCTTCGCCAGCCGGATGCGCCGAAAGTAGAGCGGCCGCCTCTTTCGAGACGGCCGCTCCGGCTGCCGTGCCTAACCTGACCTTCGTCAGCTCAAATCTTCACCAAGCGCGAGTCGAGGTGGATGCCGACCTTGCGCTTCACCCGCTGCAGGGCGTTGTCCACGGTCTTCGTGTCGCAGTCGAGGCGCTCGCCGATCACCTCGTAGGAGTGGCCGTCGAGATAGAGCGCGAGGACGCGGCTCTCGAGCTCCGAGAGGACGCTGGTCAGGCACGCGACCAGGCTCTCGAGCTCCTCACCGGCGATCACCTGATTTGCCGGATCACGCACGGACGGCCCCGGCAGGACCTCCTCGAGCGTGGTCTCGGAGTCCGTGCCCGCCGCCGCCGGCGTTTGGCTGAATGACACGTATTGGTTGAGCGGGGTGTGCTTGTTGCGCGTCGCGGTCTTCACCGCCGTGATGATCTGGCGCGTGATGCAGAGCTCAGCGAAGCCGCGGAAGCTCGACTCACGCTCGGGCCGGTAGTCGCGGATCGCCTTGAACAGGCCGAGCATGCCCTCCTGCATCAGGTCGTCCGCGTCGCCGCCGAGTAGGAAATACGACGACGACTTGACGCGCACGAAGCGGCGGTAGCGCCGCACCAGCTGATCGTAGGCGTCGGTTCGTCCGTTCTTGGCGAGGGCGACGAGGAACTCGTCATCCGGGCCTGGTCCGGTCGTGTGGCGGGCGCCCTCTGGAACGGCTCTGGCGGGGACGACCGCATGCTCTTCGGTGCTCGGGGTAGGTACAGCCACAGCAACCTCCTCTCACGGGGGTGTTCTGTGGCGCCCAGTTCCTCCCCTGAGGCGCCTCGCTTCGGGTGCTGTCCATCAGGCTCGACCTGAGGTTCACCCTTTCGTCGCGGAGCAGCCTACCTTCGGTTCCGGGGATGTCAACCACCGTTCGGGGCCGATGCAATTTCGGTTGCAGGATCCACGCCTGGACGGGCCCGATTCCCACCCTCCGTCCGCGGGCCCTGCTACTGGTGACGCGCTTGGCGTGCGATCGGGGAAGGTCGCACGGCGCCGTCGGCGAAGCGGACCTCACTACCCGCGAAGGAGGAGAGATGGAAGCCACCGAGAGAAGGATCGAGCCCGGGAGGGTCATCAGCGAGGCGTTCGAGACCTACCGGGAGTACGCGGCTCCGCTACTGGGCGGCGCACTGATCGTGATCGGCATCGCGGGAGTCCTCGAGGGACTGCTCTCGGTCTCGGGAAGCATCATCCTCGGGATCCTCGGCGCCCTGGTGGGGCTGGCCGCCGGCTTTCTCTACACGGGCTATGTGGTGAAGCTGGTCCAGGACGTCCGTGACGGGCGACGGGACTTCAGCGTCGGCGAGCTCTTCTCACACGCGACGCCGTATCTCGGCACCCTGATCGCGGCCGGGATCCTGGCCGGGATCGCGATCGCGATCGGCTTCGTGCTGATCATCGTCCCGGGCCTCATCCTGCTCACGATCTGGGCTGTCATCTCCCCCTCGATCGTGGTGGAGGACAAGGGCGTCTTCGAGTCCTTCGGCCGTAGCCGGGAACTCGTTCGCGGTCATGGCTGGCAGGTCTTCGGCGCCATCCTCCTGACCTTCCTGATCATCGTCGCCGTGGGGATCGTCTTCTCCCTCATCGGGGCGGCGATCGGCGACGCCGGACTCGTGATCCTGAGGGCGATCGGGAATGTGGTCACCGCGCCCGTCTGGGCCCTCGTCGCGAGCATCCTGTTCTTCGACCTCGGTGGCGGCGGGGCTGCGGTGCCCAGCGAGCCGCCTGCGCCGCCCCCGCCCGCGCCGGAGCCGCCCGCCGCCTAGGGACTTAATGCGAGCCGGGCGGCTCAGCCGTCCGGCTCGCAGGACTCGTCCGGGTCGGGGATGTCGCTGAGCCGGCCGAGCAGCTCGCGCAACGTATGGATCTCCTCCTCGTCGAGGACGGCCGCGATCCTGCGGTCGATGTCCTCGATGTGCTCGGGGGCGGCCTCCCGCAGCTTCTCGCGGCCGGCGTCGGTGAGGACGGCGTAGCTCACGCGCGCGTCCTCCTTGCACGCCCCCTTCCCGACGAAGCCCTGCTCCTCGAGGCGATCGAGGAGGCGGGTGATCCCGGAGGGCGAGAGCCGCAGCCGGTTGGCGAGGTCGATGCGGCGCATGCCCTCCTCGCCGGCCCGGGAGAGCAGCAGCAGGGTCCCGTAGTCGTTGATCGTCAGCCCGTGGCTGGCGACCAGCGACGCGCTGAGCTCGCGGCTGAGCGTCGCGTAGGCACGGATCAGGTTCGCGAACGCGTCGGTCGAGGGAAGTGTTTTTGTAGTCAACTGTTGTGGAGTCAAGTTCTTTGCTAAACTGTTTGACAGGTCAAGTAAAGCTTAGCCCTCACGAAGGAGACATTCAATGACCACAGCACAAGCAGAGTCAACCATCCCGACCGGCACCTGGCAATCCGACCCCGTTCACTCGAGCGCCGGCTTCGCCGTCAAGCACATCGTCGGGACCTTCCGCGGCAGCTTCAGCGAGTTCGCCGCGACCCTCACCGATGCCTCGGGCTCGCCCCAGCTCTCCGGCCGCGCCAAGGTCGCGAGCGTGCAGGTGAAGGACGAGAACCTCCACGCGCATCTCCTCTCCCCCGAGTTCTTCGACGCCGAGCAGCACCCGGAGATCCTCTTCGACTCGAAGCGGATCTCGGCCGACGGCGGCCAACTCACTCTCGAGGGCGAACTGGCGGTCAAGGGGATCACGAACCCGGTGGTCGCCCGCGGCGAGATCAGCGGCCCCGCCCCAGGCCCCGCCGACTCCGAGCGGATCGGCATCGACCTGGAGACGACGGTGGACCGCCACGACTACGGCCTCGACTGGCAGATGGAGCTGCCGGGCGGGGGCAAGACCCTCGGCGACGACGTGACCCTGACAGTCCACGTCGAGCTCGTCAGGCAGTAGCCATGAAGGTCCTCGGGATCTCGGGCAGCCTTCGCGGCGACTCGTACAACACGACGCTCCTGCGTGCGGCGGCGGAGCTGCTGCCGCCGCCCGTCGAGCTCGAGATCTTCGAGGGCCTGAAGTCCGTCGAACCCTACGACGAGGACGACGATCGCGGGCGCGGGCCGGTCGGCGCCCGGCGCCTCCGCGAGGCGATCGAGTCCGCCGACGCGATTCTGATCGCGACCCCCGAGTACAACTCCTCGCTCCCCGGGCAGCTCAAGAACGCCCTGGACTGGGCCTCGCGGCCGAAGGGTGAGAACGCCCTCTGGGGCAAGCCCACGGCGGTCGTGGGGGCGAGCACCGGGATGTTCGGCGCCGTCTGGTCCCAGGCTGAGGCCCGCAAGGTCCTCGGGGCCGCCGGCGCCCGGGTGATCGACGAGGAGCTTCCGGTCGGCCACGCCCACGAGGCCTTCACCCCGGCCGGCCGGCTCGAGGATCCAGAGCTGCGCGAGCGCTACGCCGAGATCCTCGCCGAGGTCATCTCGCAGACCGAGCAGCTTGCAGAGCCGGAGCGGGTCGCCGCCTAGCCATCGCCTCGCTGCCGCCGGGCCTCGAACAGGATCACCGCGGCGGCGACCGAGGCGTTCAGCGAGCCGACCCTCCCGGCGACCGGGATGGAGACGAGCTCGTCGCAGCTCTCGGCGACCCGTCGGCGCAACCCCGAGCCCTCCGAGCCCAGCACGAGCACGGCTCGTCCTGACCAGTCGACGTCGGTATAGGAGCGCTCGGCCTCGGCGCTCGCGCCGTATGCCCAGGCGCCGCGCTCCTTCGCCTCCGCGAGCCAGTCGGCCAGGTTCCTCACCCGCGCCACCGGCAAATGCTCCACCGCCCCGGCCGAGGCCTTGCACGTGGCCGCGGTGACGGAGGCCGCGCGCCGCTCGGGGATCACCACCCCAGCCGCCCCGGCGACCTCCGCCGCGCGGCAGACAGCACCGAGGTTGTGCGGGTCCTGGATCTGATCGAGTGCGACGACCAGCGCGTCGTCGCCATCCAGCAGCGCACTCGGATCGGCGTACGGGTACGGATCGACCTCGGCGACCACACCCTGGTGATCGGGCGAGCCGCAGAGCCGCTCCAGCTCCTCCGCCGCGGTCTCAGGGGCCCGCCAGACGCGGTGCACGCGCCGACGGCCCCGCTCCGCCTCGGCGACCGGCCTGCGGCCGTAGATCCGCTCGCTCATCGCGCTTTCGTGCGCTTGACCCAGTATCCGGGGGTCGATCGCACGAAATCGGAGTCGATCACCTGCGGCGCACCAGCCTGGCCCCGCCCTCCTCGTCACGGACCTCCCAGCCCATCCCGGCGAGCTGGTCGCGAATCGCGTCCGCGCGGTCGTAGTCCTTCGCGGCCCGGGCTGCCTCTCGCTCCTCCATCAGGCCCCGTGCCTCGGCTGGAGCCTCCTCCTCCTCATCGATCAATGAATCGAGGCCGAGGAGGGGCAGCAACTCGGCGAGCACCTCCCGGGCCCCGGCCAGCTCGCGCTTGTTCCCCTCGGCGACGATCTCGAACAGGACCGCGAACGCCTGCGGGGTGTTGAAGTCGTCGGCCAGAGCATCGAGGAAGGCCTGGCGCCTGTCGGCCAGAAATTCGTCCGGCTCGCCGGACGGTGCGTCGCGGAGGTAGTTCCGGATGCGATCGACTCGCGCGGCGGCTTCCGCGAGCTGCTCGTCGGAGAACGCGAGCGGCTGGCGGTAGTGACCCGAGGCGAGGTAGGCGACGACGACCTCGCCGCCGTAGCGGTCGACGGCCTCGGAGAGCTGGAAGATGTTGCCGACCGACTTCGACATCTTCTCCTCGTCGATCTGGACCATCCCGTTGTGCATCCAGATCCGGGCCAGGGACAGCCCGCGCGCCGCCTCCGTCTGCGCGATCTCGTTCTCGTGGTGCGGGAAGACCAGGTCGATGCCGCCGCCGTGGATCGCGAAGTCCGGGCCGAGCTCTTTTTCCGACATCGCCGAGCACTCGATGTGCCAACCCGGCCGGCCCTCGCCCCAGGGAGAGGGCCAGGCGGTGTCCTCCCCCTCCTTCCGTCCCTTCCAGAGCGCGAAGTCGAGCGGATCCTCCTTGAGCGACGCCGTCCCGGCCTCCTCGCCCTGGTCCATCTCGGCGGGATCGCGGTTCGAGAGCTTGCCGTAATCGTCGAAGCTGCGGACGCGGAAGTAGACGTCGCCGTTCGCCTGATAGGCGTGGCCGGACTCGATCAGGGCCTCGATCAGGGAGACGATCTCCTCGATCGTCCCGGACGCCAGCGGCTCGGCGTCCGGCCGTCCGAGGCCGAGCGCGTCGGTGTCGGCGATATAGGCGCTCGTCATCTCCTCGGCATACTCGGCCGAGGGCTTCCCAGCCTCCTTCGCAGCCGCGTAGATCTTGTCGTTGATGTCGGTGACGTTGATGACGAGCTTTGCGTCGATGCCCTCGTGGGAGAGGAACCTGCGAAGCAGCGTGAAGATCACGAACGGACGGGCGTTCCCGATGTGGATGCGCCCGTAGACCGTGGGGCCGCAGGCGTAGATCCCGACCCTGCCGGGCTCGCGGGGCTCGAGCTCTCGGACCTCGCCGCTGAGGGTGTCGCGGATGCGGATCGACGCCACGCGCGGATGCTATTCGCGCACTGAAATGCGCATATTCCGGCCGCAATCCGGGCATGACCCGATTACTTGTGACGGGAACAGCCGTTCGGGGCGATACTCTCAGCCGGCCTTGACTCAGGCCTCGCTTGAGCACCGGCTTCAGGCTGTGGAGGACGCTTTCGCGTCGCTCCCGGCGCGCTACCTGGGGACTCAGCCGGACTTCCAGGCCAGCTACCGGATCGAGCTCGATGACCTTGGCGTGAGCTGGGCGGTCGAGCTCGACGACGGCCACTGCCGCGTGACGGTCTCCCCGGAACGAGACCCCGACGTGGTCATCGGGACCGACTCGGAGACCTGGCTGGAGCTCCGCGAGGGAAAGCTCTCCGGTCTCGACGCCTTCCGCTCACGTCGGCTCTGGGCGCGAGGGAACCTCGACCTGGCCGTCGCGTTCGAGGGCTTCTTCAAGCTGCCGAACGGCCGCCTGCCGCTGCTGCGCATTCATGAGGTCAGGGCGGGCAGGGCCCGCATCTCGACCCTGACCGCCGGCGACGCGATCGAGAACGTCATCCTGATCCACGGCCTGGGCAGCAACAAGACGAGCTTCTACGAGACGGTCTCGGCACTCACTCCCGAGTACACGGTTCACGCGATCGACCTGCCCGGCTTCGGCTCATCCTCGAAGCCGCTGCGCGCTCCGTACGACGCCGCCTGGTTCGCCCGCGCCGTCCGCCGCTTCATGGACGCCCAGGGGATCGAACGCGCCCACATCGTCGGCAACTCGCTCGGCGGCCGTGTGGCGATCGAAGTCGGGCTCCAGTCCCCCACCCGCGTCCAGAGCCTCAGCCTGCTCTGCCCCTCGATGGCGTGGCGGAAGCGTCGCCACTTCGTGCCTATCGTCCGGATGCTCCGGCCCGAGCTCGCGGCGGTCCCCCACACGTTCGGCACCGCGCTGGTTCGTCAGCAGTTCTGGAGCATGTTCTCGCGCCCCGAGCGCATCCATCCGTCGGCCGCCGACATCGCCGTCGAGGAGTTCTTGCGCACCTACCGCTCCGTCAACGCGCGCATCGCCTTCCATGCGTCGGCCCGCCACATCTACCTCGAGGAGCCGGACGGGCTCGACGGCTTCTGGACCAGGCTGAGCGAGCTCAGGCCGCCCGCGATGTTCGTCTGGGGCGACGAAGATCCGCTGGTGCCGCTCGCCTTCGCGCGATACGTGCGCGATGCGCTGCCGGAGGCTCGGCAGGTGGTCATCGACCAGTGCGGACACGTGCCGCAGGTCGAGCATCCCGTGGACGCCAATGCGCTGGTCCACGACTTCATCGGCCACGCCCGCGCCTCAGCCGCCGAGCGCGCCGCGAAGCGCGTCGGACGGGCCGCGCGCCGCCTCCAGGTCAGGGTGAACGGCGGAGCGGTCAACGGCGGGGCGGTCAACGGCAACGGCCGGGCCCGCGCCGCCGAGGCGGCCGAGGCCGCCAGCTAGCCACCCACGCTGCCGCGCGGGACCTAGAAGGTGCGGAGGCGCCGGCCGCCGACGTAGATCGTGCCCGCCGGATCGACCGCAGGCGGCTCCGGCACCAGGGGCTCCACTACGGCGAGGTCCCTGTCCTCGTCAGGCTCCGGCTCCGCTCCCTCCTCGGCGCTGAGCGCCTCGCGGCGCGCGCGCTCGACCTTCTCCTCGACTTCCTGCTCGGCGCGGCGTCGCGCGGCCTCGACCCGCTCCTCGGCCTCACGCTGCAGCTTCACGGTCTCCTGATTCACCCGCGCCTCTGCCTCGGCCCTGGCCCGCGCCTCGGCCTCGTTTGCCACCCGCTCCGCGAGCCTGCGGAGCTGCTCTTCCGATTCCCGGCGGACGTCCTCCGCGGCCGCGCGCACGCGGTCCTCCATCTCGCGGCGCACCCGCTCGGCCTCCTGCCTGGCGCTCGCGGCGGCGGCTTCAGCCCGCTCCTCCGCCGCCAGCGCTCTCTGCTCGGCCTCGTTGAGCTGTCCGCGTAGCTGAGATAGGGCTCGCTCGGCCTCTTCGGCCCTCAGTTCGGCCTCGGCGATCTCGCTCTCGGCCCGCTGTCGCGCCTCTGCGATCGCGGCGTCCGCGCGCTTGCGGGCCTCCCGCTTCATCCTCCTGACCGCCTCGTTCGCCACCCGCCGCGTCTCGTCGAGCTCTCGCTCGGCCTCTCCGGCGCGGGCCCCCGCCTCGCGGATCGCCTTGCGCGTCCTGGCAGCCGTATCGGCCTCGATCCGCTTCACCCGTTCGATCGCCTCCCGGGCCCGCTCGCGGGACTTCGCGGCACGCGCCTGGGCCGCGCGCGCGTCCCTGCGGGCTGCCTCCTCTCGCCGGCGGAGCTCGGCGATCAGCTCGCCGGCCTTGGCCCGGAAGCGCTCGGTCGCGGCGCGCGCCTCGTCGATCTCGTCTCGGACCGGATCGAGGCGGTCAGTCTCCGACACCGCGATTAACCCTCCAGGTTCGGGGCCAGCTCAGTCGTCGAGCTCGTGCTCTGCCAGCTCGCGCTTCAGGACCTTACCCGTCGCGTTGCGCGGAAGCTCGTCGAGGAACACGATCTCGCGCGGGACCTTGTAGCGGGCCAGGTTCTTCTTCACGTGGTCCTTGAGCTGGTCCTCGCTGATGTCGGAGCCGTCCTCCTTGACGACGAAGGCGCGCAGGCGCTGGCCGAACTTCTCGTCGTCGACGCCGATCGCCGCGGCCTCCGCCACGCCGTCGTAGTCCGAGAGCAGGTCCTCGACCTCGCGTGGGAAGACGTTCTCCCCACCGGAGACGATCATCTCGTCGTCACGGCCGTCGATGAACAGACGGCCGTCCTCGTCGAAGTGGCCGACGTCCCCGGCGGAGAGCAAGTCGCCGAGGTGCTCCTTGTCGCCGCCGCCCGTGTAGCCCTCGAAGGCCATCTGGTTGCCGATGAAGATCCGCCCGGTCTCGCCCGGGTCGACGTCGTTGTCGTTCTCGTCGACGATCCGGATGACGGTGCCGCGCGGCGGCCGGCCGGCGGTCCCGGGCGCGGCGCGCATGTCCTCCGGCGTGGCGATGCTCGCCCAGGCGACCTCGGTCGAACCGTAGAGGTTGTAGAGGTTGTCTCCGAACTCGTCCATCCAACGCGTCGCGAGCTCACCCGGCAGGGATGACCCGCTGGCGGCCGTCACCTCGAGGGTGGAGAGGTCGTATCGGCGCTTCACCTCGTCCGGCAGCTCGATGATCCGCTGCATCATCACCGGGACGACGGCGAGCACGCGGGCCTGGTGCTCGGCCACCGCCCGCAGGGTGTCCTCGGGGTCGAAGTGAGGCCGCAGCACCATGGTCGCCGCCGTCGGCAGGCTGAGCATGAAGTGGAGGAATCCCCAGGAGTGGAATAGGGGTGCAGCGATCATTACCGTCTCGTGGGAGCGCCGCGGGATCTTCGAGAGCAGGGCGGCGAGCGCGCTCAGCCCCTCCGGCTCGCTGCGCTGCGCGCCCTTCGGGGTGCCGGTCGTCCCGGAGGTCAGGATGATGTAGCGGCCGTGCTCGTCCGGGGGCTCCAGGTCGTCGCCCTGCGCGGAGGAGATCAGCTGCTCGAGCGTGGTCTCGTCGACCTCGTCGACCTCGTCCTCCCAGGCGACGAATCGACGTAGATCGGCGCCGGCCTCCGAGAGCAGATCGGTGAACTCCTGGTCGTAGATCAGGGCAGCGGGCTTCTCCCGCTCGAGCACATCGGACAGCTGCGGCCCCGCGAAGGCGGTGTTGAGGTAGAGCGCGACCGCCCCGAGCTTCGCGCAGGCCATCGTCGACTCGATGAAGTATCGGTGGTTGCGGCACATGACCGCGACGCCGTCGCCCGGGCCTACGCCCTCGTCTCGAAGCGCCCGCGCCAGGGCGTTCGAGCGCCGGTGGGTCCGTTCCCAGGTGAGGGTCCCGGCCTCGTCGACGATCGCGGTCCGATCGGGATCGGTGAGCGCGTTGGCGATGGAGCCGAGCGCGGGCGAGGCGCCGAGCCTGACGTAGCGCTCGGCGATGCGGACGAGCTTGTCCGGCCGGAGCGGGCGGATCAGCCCCACCTCCGAGAACACCCGCAGCTCGAAGAGCGCGTCGCCGAGCATGGTCGGCGCGCGCGACCCAATGCCGGCGAGCGCCTCTCTAACCCGGTCCTGCACCATCCCGCGCAAGCTTATGCCCACGAACGCGCCATTGAATGCCCATCACGCCCTCCCGTACTCCTCGCCCGTGTCTACGAGCGCCACCGCGATGCACGCGATCCCCTCGCCGCGGCCGATCGCGCCCATCCCCTCGTTGGTGGAGGCCTTGACGCTGACCGGTGCGGAGAGCACTCCGGTGAGCAGGGACGAGATCTCGGCCTTGTAGGGAGCGAGCTTCGGCTCCTCGCAGATGACGGTGACGTCGACGTTGGCGACGGCGCCCGACATCCGGCCGACGACGACACGCAGCATGTCTATCGAGTCGGCGTCTCGCCACTGCTCCTCGTCGTCCGGGAAGAGCTCGCCGAGGTCGCCCAGCCCGCCCGCGCCGAGCAGCGCGTCGATCACGGCATGGGTGAGGACGTCCGCATCGGAGTGCCCGACTAGCCCGCGATCGTGCTCGATCTCGACGCCCCCCACCACGAGCCGCTCGCCCTCGACCAGCCGGTGGCTGTCGTAGCCGATGCCGACGCGAAACGCCATCAGGCCTCCGCCCCGCGATCCTCGAGCTCCTCCGGGTCGAGGCCGCTGCGCCCGACCGGCTCCGTCCGCCGCTGGCGGTGATCGAAGACGCAGATCCGCTCGACGCCGAGATCGGCGAGGAAGGCGAGCGCCTCGTCGTAGCCGAAGCCGACCTGATCCGGCGCGTGCGCGTCCGAGGAGAGGGCGAAGGACGCGCCCGCCTCGACGCACATCTCGGCCAGCGCTCGGGACGGATAGATCTCGCCGACGGGCTTGCGGAGACCCGCCGTCGAGACCTCGACCGCGATCTCGGATTCGGCAAGCGCCTCGACGAACGGCTCGTAGTGGAACTTGGCGTCGCGCTCGGGAGCCGGACGGTCGCCGCCCCAGATCTTCACAAGGTCGGGGTGGGAGACGATGTCGAAGAGGCCGGAGCGAACCAACGCCGCCTGCCATTGGAAGTACTCCCGCCAGAGCGAATCGGCATCCGAGAACGAGTCCCAGACGTCGTACCGCCGGTCGTCAACGGCTCCCTTCTCGCCGAGGTAGTGGACCGAGCCGACCACATAGTCGAAGTCGTGGGCGTCCAGCAGGTTCGCGATCCCGTCCTCCGCCCCACGGACGAAGTCGGCCTCGAGGCCCAGGCGCAACGGCGTCGTGCGGACGAACTCGCAGTAGGCGCCCAGCTCGTCCGTGGCCTGATCCCGCCAGTAGGGATGACCCCAGAGCTCGAGAGCCTCCTTGAAGCGGTAGATGTGCTCCGAGACGCCGAGCTCCTCGACCCCCTGCTCCTCGGCAGCCGCCAGGTAGCGCTCGGCGTTCTGCTGGGTGAAGTACTCATCGGCCGCGCCGACCTCGTCCGGGCGCAGGTGGAGGTGGTAGTCGGTGAGCATCCGGCCGAACGCTACCCGCCTCTAGAGTCCGGATCCTTGCTCGGCAAGCTCGCCATCGTGCTGGCGGCGTTCGCCGCCGGTGTCGGCATCGCCGCTCTCCTCGGCGCCAAGAACCTCGGCACCGCACTGGGCGTGGGAGAGCTGACCTTCGCGGTTGGGCTGGTCTACGTCCTCGTCCGACACTAGCCGGTCAGGTCCGAGGACCCTTCGGAAGGATCAGGTTGAGCAGCGAGCGGCGCCCGCAGCTTGGGCAGCGGCTGAGGGAGTGCTCCAACGTCGCCCCGCAGTGGCGGCAG
>DATFPJ010000189.1:0-2622 GCA_035264865.1 Solirubrobacterales bacterium | reverse complement strand
CCACCAACGGGAATGAGGTGAAGAAGTGACGCAGACCTGGGAGGCGGAGCGTCGGGGTCGCGCCCTCGAGCGGATGCTGACCATCCGCCGCTTCGAGGAGGCGGTGGACAAGCTCTTCCACGAGGACCACGCGTTCATGACGCATTTCCACCTCTACATCGGCCAGGAGTCGACCGGCGTGGGCCTGATGGAGGCGCTCGGCCCGGACGACAAGCTCGCCACCCACCACCGCAACCACGGCCACATTCTCGCCCGAGGCTCAGAGCCGAAGAAGGCGCTTGCCGAGATCCTCGGCCGCGAGACCGGCCTCAACAAGGGCGCCGGCGGCACGCTTCACATGAGCGATCCCGACCTGGGCTTCATCTCGACGTCCTCGATTGTCGGGGGCAGCATCTCGCTCGCCAACGGCGCGGCGTTCGCTCTCAATCAGGAGGGTGGCGACGCGATCGCGGTGGGGCTGTTCGGCGACGGCGCCCTCGAGGAGGGGATCGCCTACGAGTCACTCAACCTCGCGGCGCTGTACGAGCTGCCCGTGTTGTTCGTCTGCGAGAACAACAGCGCCGGCGCGCTCGGCTCGGCCGGCGGCGGCTTCCCGACCTCGGTCTCCGCCGTCAAGGACCTCACCACGATCCCGGAGACCTTCGGGATCCCGGTCGAGACGGTCGACGGGCGAGACCTCGAGGCGGTCAACGAGCTTGCCGCGACGGCCGTCGCCCACTGCCGGGCTCGCAAAGGACCGTACTTCCTCCATGCGGTGACCGAGCGCTGGGCCGGGAGCCAGCCGCTTTGGCCGGAGCTGACCACCGGCGAGCTCGACATCTCAATGGCCTGGGATGAGTCGAAGATCTCCGGCGAGCACGAGGACTGGTACCTCAATCACGACCCGGTGCTGATCTACGCGCGGAAGCTGCTCGGATCGGGCGACATCACCGAGGACGAGCTGACCGAGATGGACGAGCGGGAGAAGGCCCGGATCGCCGAGGCCCGCGAGTTTGCGCTCGAGAGCCCCCGCCCCACGCCCGAGTCCGCCCTCGAACACGTCTTCGCTTAAGGAGTCAACGATGCCGACCAAGAACTACGCCGACGCCATGCTCGACGTGCTGAGCAGGTTCATGGACGAGGACCCGAACTTCGTCGTGATGGGCAACGAGGTGCTGGGGATCGGCCCAGAGGGAGCCCAGTTCGAGCCCTTCCAGAAGAAGTACGGGGACCGAATCCTGTTCCCGCCCTGCTCCGAGGCCGCCTACACGGCGATGGCCGCCGGCGCGGCGATGTGCGACCACCGCATGTTCGCCCACCTCGGCCTCGCCTCATTCACCTACCCGGCGATCTCCTCGATCGCCAACGAGATCTCAACCGCACGGACCTCCTCGGGCGGGACGATCGGCGTGCCGGTCACGCTGCACATCAGCCACGGGCTGCTGCACGGCGGTGGCGCACAGCACTCGGAGAGCCCATTCGGCATGTACTGGAATCTGCCCGGCATCGAGATCGCCGCCCCCTCGGGTGCCAAGGAGGTCAAGGGCCTGCTGACTACGGCCATCAAGTCGGACAACCCGACCATCGTGCTCACCCACGCCTTCGGATACGGGGCCGAGGACGATGTCCCCGACGGCGACTTCGAGATCCCCTTCGGACAGGCCGACGTCAAGCGCGAGGGCGACGCGGTGACGATCGTCGCCTGCTCGATGATGACCGCGGTCGCGCTCGGCGCGGCTGACGAGTTGGCCGGCGAAGGCATCAATGCCGAGGTGGTCGATCTCCGCACCCTCGTCCCGCTCGACGAGCAGACGATCCTCGACTCGGTCGCCAAGACCGGCCGGCTGATCGTCGCCGACGAGGGGCGGATGCACTGCGGCGTCGCTTCGGAGATCGCCGCGATGGTGAGTGAGAAGGCGCTCGACTCATTGAAGGCACCGGTGGCCAGGGTGGCCCGGATGGACGCGCCCGTCGCGGCGAACCAGGTCCAGGAGGGCTATATCGCCCCCGACGCCGAGAAGCTGGTCTCGGCGGCGCGGCAGATCGTGGGCGAAGTCCCCGCCGCGGCCGCGTAGCGCGGCCGCGGCGCTGATCGTGGGCTCCCGATGGCGCTGACGAGGCTCGAGCACGTCCTGGTGCTGACCCAGGACATCGACCGGACGCGCGACTTCTATCGCGACGCGCTCGGGCTGGTGGAGGGCGACCGCCCGCCCCTCGAGTTCCCGGGCTACTGGCTGTACGCAGGCGGCGTGCCCTGCGTGCACGTCGCCGACCGCGACGCCTACACAGCCCATTCCGCGACGACCGGAATCCCCGCCTCTCCGCCCGCCGAGAGCACCGGCGCCCTCGACCATCTCGCCTTCGCCGGCGACGATCACGACGAGGCGCTGGCCCGGCTCGAGCGCGCCGGCGTCGAGCCCCGGCACAACACGGTGCCCGGGATCGGGATGCGCCAGCTGTTCTTCGAAGACCCCAATGGGGTCAAGATCGAGATCAACGTGATGCCCGCCGAGGGCGGCAAGGAGGAGTGAGCATGGCCACGACCGACAAGGGCGTCGAGCTGATGGGCGCGTACTGGACGACCGCCGGGCCGACCCAGCCGCACGTCGGGCAGGAGTGGAGCAATTTCGACTTCGGCGACCG
>DATFPJ010000188.1:0-15836 GCA_035264865.1 Solirubrobacterales bacterium | reverse complement strand
GGAGGCGATCGCGGCGGCCGCGTGGTACGCGGCGCGGTACTCCTCCGAGACCTCGAAGGGGCGCATGCCGAGAGTCTCGGCGAGGCTGCGCGCATATCCGAGTCCTTCCGCATCGGAGCCCGCGATTGCCGCCGGCGTGCCCTCGATGGGACTCTCTCCGTCGGGGAAGGTCTGGAGCGGATGTAGCGAGAAGGTCGAGGCTCCCCGATCAGCGGCAGCGGCCAGCGCCTCGAGGGTCGTCGCCCCGCTCACGTGGCCGACCAGCGCTGGATCCTCGGCAGCGACACGAGCCGCGACCTTCGCGATCGCCTCGTCGGGGACGCAGAGAAGGACCGCGGCGCCGCGGCACTGGGTGAGCTCGTCGCTCGCCGCGAGCTTGACCTCGACCCCGGCAGACTCGGCGGCGGCGGCCAGCGACCGGCCCACGCGACCACGGCCGACGATCACGAGCGCGGCGTTCAGGGGGGAGGGGAGGTCATCCCGTTCCAGTTCCCGCATCGGAGATACCAGACGGTTGTCTTGTTGGAAGAGGTGGGGAGGTTTCGGTGCTTGATCGGGTCCACGCCGGCCATCCGGTCGCGGCCCGCGGGCAAGTATAGGGAGCACCCCTGGTTGCCCGGCCGGCTCGCCCCCGCGCAACGGGGCGACGAAAACCGGCACTGAAGCGGGGCGACACCGGCCAAAGCTCCTTCTGCGTCGATTCATGTCCGACTGTCGGACACAAGGCGACGCAGAACGCTCTGCGAGCGGTGTGTACAGCCGGTTCGCGCTATTTGCGGGCTGAACCCGGGCCGGGCGGTCAGGGGGCCGAACTACCATCAACCCGGTGCCGATCTATGAATTCGAGTGTCGGTCCTGCGGCCATCGTTTCGAGGAGCTGGTGGGCTCGCACGTCGGCCTGGAGACCGCCGACGTCCGTTGCCCCGAGTGCGGCGAGGCCGACGTCGAGCGGCTGCTCTCCAACTCGTACGCCCCGCTCCACCGGCAGCTGACCTCCGCGCAGAAGCGCCGCCTGGAGGACAAGCGTGGCATCGACCGCGGCGGGGCGAAGGAGCGCTTCAAGCGGCAGCGGGCGGCCGAGCGCCGGGCAGCGAGAGGCGGGGGGAGCAAGTGAGCGAGGCCGAGGCGCGTCGCCAGGCCCTGGTCGAGGTCTACAACCAGGCCTCGGTCTGCGAGCGCTGCCCCCTGTCGGAGACCCGCAACCGCGTCGTCTTCGGAGCGGGGAACGCGGACGCGGATCTGATGTTCGTCGGCGAGGCGCCCGGAGCCGAGGAGGATCGGCAGGGCCTGCCGTTCGTCGGGCGCGCCGGTGCGTTCCTCACCGAGCTGCTCGAGGGCATCGGTCTGAAGCGCGAGGACGTCTTCATCGCGAACGTCCTCAAATGTCGCCCGCCCGGAAACCGCAATCCGCAGCCGGAGGAGATCGACGCGTGCCGGCCGTACTTGGAGCAGCAGGTCCAGCTCATTAAGCCGCGAGTGATCGCGACACTGGGCAACTTCGCGACCAAGCTGCTCACGGCCAACCCCACCGGAATCACCAAGGTACGCGGCACACCGCAGCAACACCTGATCGGGCGCCGCCATGTCTACCTGCTGCCGCTCTTCCATCCCGCGGCCGGGCTGCGGACTCCTCGGGTGGCCGAGCAGCTGCGGGAGGACTTCCGCCAGATTCCGGAACTGCTCGCGCAGCCACTGCCCGAGCCCGAGCCGCTGGTCGCGGACCGTGAGCTGGAGCCGGACCAGATGGGCCTGTTCAGCGGCTGAGCGCGAGGCCCCACAGGAAGTACGCTCGCCCGATGCTGAGAGCGGCTCGACACGCCGCGCGCATGATCGGCTCGATCCCCTCCCGGCGCAGCCGGCTCCGCGATGACGCGCAGGCACTGGCCGAGCTGGAGTCGGACGCTCCGGTCCTGCCCGCCGGGCTCGAGATCGAATGGCTCGGCGTGTCGGGATACAGGCTCACCTACGAGGGGCGGACCCTCTACATCGACCCTTATCTCACGCGGGTCCCGCTGAGCTACCTGCTCCGCCGTCGGCCGGCGTTGCCCGATCGGGGAACGATCGATCGCTTCCTGCCGGCGAACGAGGACGTCGTCGGAGTCCTGGTCGGCCACACCCATTGGGATCACGCGGTCGATGCCCCCGAGATCGCCCGCCGGTACGGCTGCTCTGCCTACGGATCGAGCTCGCTCGCCGCCCTGATGCGGCTGCATGGACTGGGCGAGCTGGCGGTCGAGGTCGAGCGCTACCGGACCTATGAGCTCGGACCCTTCGAGGTCAGCTTCGTTCCGAGCGCGCATTCGAAGCTCCTGCTCGGAATGGCCGTGCCGTTCGCCGGGGACCTCACCTGCGAGCACCTCGATGGCCTTTCACCTGGTGCCTATCGCTGCGGCCAGGTCTGGGGGATCCACATCGCCGTCGCCGGGATCACGCTCTATCACCAGGGCAGCGCCGATCTGATCGACGATGCGGTCAGGCACCGAGGAGTCGACATCTTCCTCGCCGGGATCGCGGGCCGCGACTTCACCGATCGCTACTGGGAGCGGATCCTCTCGCGCCTCGACCCGGCCACGGTCGTGCCGACCCACTACGACAACTTCTTCACGCCGCTGGGAGCCGAGATGGAGCTGATCGGCAACGCCAGGATGGGCGACCTGGCGGGCGAGGTGCGGACGGTCAGCCGGGAGGCTCGTGTCCGAGCCCTGCCTCGCCTCGCCCGCCTGTCGAGCTGATGGTCGAGCGAACGGGCAGCGCCGCCGAGACGGAGGCGGTCGGCGCGCGGCTCGCCGCGGAGTTGGGCCCCGGCGACGTGGTCCTGGTGAGCGGCGAGCTCGGCGCCGGCAAGACCACGCTCATCCGCGGCGCGGCGCGCCGCCTCGGGGTGAGTGAGCCGGTCACCTCACCGACCTTCACGATCGGGCACACCTATCGGGGCAAGCTGCCGGTCGCCCATCTCGACCTCTACCGGCTGGCCGATCTCGGTCAGGAGGACCCGGCGCTGCTCGACGACTACGTGACCTCGGAGTCCATTGCCTTCATCGAGTGGCCCGGGGCGGCCGAGCCGTGGCTGGAGCGGGTCACCCGGCGCGTCGAGATCCGTCATGCAGGCGGGGACGAGAGGGAGGTCCACTACTAGGAGGCCGCCCACGCCCTCCTTGTCATCTCGGATTCATCTGGCGCGCGTAGCGTCGGTGATCCCCAAGGAGGAGAGCGATGACCTGGACGACAGCGAGAACAATGATCGGGGCCCTGGTGCTGGCGGCGGCCGCCGCGACGGCGCCGGCGGCCAGCGCGAAGAGCCCGCCCACCCCGAAGGCCTCTCATTTCGGCCACAACTCGAATCGGATCACCAACTCCTGGTTCCCGCTCGCGAGGGGCTCCGTCTACGTCTACGACGGACAGAAGGACGGCAAGCAGGCCCGTGACGTGATGACGGTGACTCGCAAGGTAAAAGCGATCACGGGGATCCGGGCAGCGGTAGTAGCCGACCGGCTCTTCCTGAACGGGAGGCTCGCGGAGCGCACCACGGACTGGTATGCGCAGGACAAGCGCGGCACCGTCTGGTACCTGGGAGAGAAGACGGCTGAGCTCAACGCCCAGGGCAAGGTGACCACCACCGAGGGGTCGTTCGTGAACGGCCGCGACGGCGCGAATGGCGGAATCTTCATGCCTGCCCACCCGCGAGTCGGTCAGTCCTTTCAGCAGGAGTCGTTCAAGGGTGAAGCCGAGGACCGGTTCCGGATCCTCGACCTCACGGCAAGCGTCACGACTCCCTTCGTCTCATCCGAAAACGCGATGCTGACCAAGGAGACCACGCCGCTCGAGCCCGGAGTGGTCGACCACAAGTACTACGTGCGGGGCATCGGCACGGTCTCCGAGCAGCAGGTCGCCGGCGCGCCGCCGGGACAGTCTGAGCAGACGCAGCTGGTCTCCTTCGAGGCCGGCTAGTACCCGCCGGCGCTCGAGCCGCCGTTCGACTGCGTCTCGGTCTGGATCTGGCTCTGGACGCTCTCGATCTGACTCTGGACGCTCGTCACCGCGGTCGAGACCTGGCTCTGGACGCTGCTGGCCTGGGACTGGATGCTGTCGATCGCCTTGTTGATGTCCCCGCTGCTGTCGTTGTCGTCGCTGCCGCAGCCGGTTGCCGCCACCCCGGCGATTGCAAGCGCGCCGGCTACGGCTCCGAGTGCGATGGCCCGCTCGAACCTGCTGGACTGCTCCGACATGTCGTCTCTCCTGATCTCGGGAACCGGGCGTGAAGGTTCCCTGTGCGGCGGACTCTATTGATGGTCGTCCTCGGAGTCGATACGGCGACCCCAGACGCGGTCGTCGGCGTCCGCCGCAGCGGTGAGGTTCTGCGCGAGGCACGAGTGCCGCCAGGCACGGACGGGCGACCGAATCACGCCCGTTTCCTTTTGCCCGAGATTGAACGCAGCGTCGAGGCGGCCGGCGGCTGGGATTGCGTCGAGCGGATCGCCGTGGGCATCGGGCCGGGCTCGTTCACCGGTCTGCGGATCGGGATCTCCACTGCGCGCGCGCTGGCTCAGGCGCGCGGGACCCCGATCGCCCCGGTCGGCTCGCTGGCCTCGCTCGCGCGCGGCATCGTCCGGGACGGTGACGCGACGGAAGGCGTCGTCCTGCCGGTGATCGACGCCCGTCGGGGAGAGGTGTTCGCTGCGCTGTTCGACGGAGACGCCACGGAGATCTGGGAGCCACTGGTGACGCCGCCCGCCGAGCTGGGCGCGCGGCTGCGGGAGCTGGGAAAGCCCTGCCTGGCGGCCGGGGACGGGGCGCTACGATTCGCCGCAGAGCTGGAGGCCGCGGGCGTCATGGTTGCCCCGCCCCGGGATCCGATCCATCACCTCACCGCGCGGGACGTCTGCGCGGAGGGTGAGGCGGCATCCGAGGCGCCACCCGACCAGATCCAACCCCTGTATCTGAGACCGCCGGATGCAAAGAGATGGATTGAGAGAGATCGATCGGCCCCGGGGGGATGAAAGGGGGGACCTGACCCTGCGCCGCCTGGGCTACGGCGATTTGCCCTCGGTCATCTCGATCGAGCGGCGGTCGTTTCCGACGCCTTGGTCGCTGGCGATGTTCGTCCTCGAGCTTTCGAAGCCGTCCGGAATCTGCCTGGCCGCGGAGGACTCGTCGGGTCTGGTCGGCTATCTCGTCTGCGCCCGCTACGACGACGTCTGGCACCTGATGAACGTCGCGGTCCACCCGGAGAGGCGCCGCCGGGGAATCGCCACCGAGCTGATCGAGCGGCTCTTCGAGGAGGCGGGGGACGGTTCCCGCTTCACCCTCGAGGTCCGCGTCTCCAACGCGGCGGCGATCGAGATGTACCGCCGGTTCGGCTTCCGGTCCGCTGGGCGCCGCCGCCGCTACTACCACGACAACGGCGAGGACGCACTGATCATGTGGTGGGAGGCGGCAGAGGCCGAGGGTGCCTCCGTCGCTTGATCCTCGCCCTTGAGACCTCCTGCGACGACACGTGTGCAGCCGTCGTGGACCGCGCGCGAATCCGCTCGAACGTCGTCTCCTCGCAAGCCGCCTTCCACGAACGCTATGGCGGGGTCGTGCCCGAGGTCGCTTCCCGCCACCATCTGGAGCTCGTCAACGCGGTGGTAGCCGCCGCGCTCGAGGAGGCGGAGACCGAGCTCTCCGAGGTGGACTCGATCGCAGTCACCCAGGGGCCCGGGCTGATTGGCGCTCTGCTCGTCGGTCTCAGCACCGCGAAGGCGTTGGCCGCCGCCCACCGCAAGCCGCTGATCCCGGTCGACCATCTGCACGGCCACGTCGCCGCCAACTTTCTCGAGCCGGATCCGCTCGAGCCGCCGTTCCTCTGCCTGATCGCCAGCGGTGGCCACACGCTGCTCGCCGGTGTCCGTGAACCATCCTCATTCGAGGTCCTCGGTCAGACGGTGGACGACGCAGCGGGCGAGGCCTTCGACAAGGGCGCCCGCCTCCTCGGGCTCGGTTACCCCGGTGGCCCAGCGATCCAGCGTGCGGCCGAGGGCGGCGACCCGGACGCCTTCGACTTCCCCGTCGCGATGAGCGAGCGCGGGCTCGACTTCAGCTTCAGTGGGCTGAAGACCTCTCTCGTCTACCGGGTTCGCGACCTCGGCCCCGAGCAGACCGACCGCCGGCGTGCCGACCTAGCCGCCTCGTTCCAGCGAGCGATCGTCGATCAGCTGGCCGCCAAGTTGCGCCGCGCAGCGGGCACCGGCGAGTGGCCCGCGGTCGCGCTGGGAGGAGGGGTCGCCGCGAACGCCGAGCTCCGCGAGCGCACCGAGGAGCTTTGCGGCGAGCTCGGCCTCGGTTTCAAGCTGGTCCCGATCTCGCTCTGCACCGACAACGCAGCGATGATCGCGTCAGCTGCCCGCTTCAGCGAGCGGATCGCGTATCCCGACTACCTGAGCTTCGATGCCTTCGCGACGGGTGACGCTGTACCGGCGGCCTGACTGCCACCTCTGCGACGAAGCGCGGGCCCGCCTGGAGCAGCTTCGCGCGAACGGGCTCGCGTTCGAGGTCGAAGAGGTGAACATCGAGACCGACCCGGCTCTGCATGCGCGCTTCCTCGAACGCATCCCGGTGATCGAGCTCGACGGGGAGCTCATCTCCGAGCTGGGGCTCGACAGCAGCGGACTTCGGGCGAGGCTCGATACCTTGTCCGAATGATCGAGGACGTGGCGGCCGAGTCCGCCGAGCAGCAAGAGGCCTCGGAGCTCACCGACGGAGACCGCCTCTCGCTCGGCGTCGCGGCACGGCTCTCCCGGTATCTCCAGGTCCTGACCCAGGCCCGGAAGATGGGGAAGGACACGATCTCCTCGCAGGAGCTCTCCGACTACACGCACATCAACTCGACCCAGATCCGCCGCGACCTGTCCGGGTTCGGCAAGTTCGGCAAGCGGGGGGTGGGCTACAACGTCGAGGGCCTGGTGTCCGAGATCCGGAAGATCCTCCGCACCGCCGGGCAGCACAACATCGCGCTCTTCGGGGCCGGCAATCTCGGACAGGCGATCGCGACCTCGGACATCTTCGCCGACCACGGCTTCCGCATCGTGGCGATGTTCGACGTGGACCCCAGCGTGATCGGGCGGAGCGTCGGCGGCCTCGAGGTGCGTCCCTTCGACGAGATCACCCAGGTCATCAAGGACGAGCAGGTCGTGGTCGGAGTCCTCGCGGTTCCGCCGGACGCGGCGCAGGAGGTCGCGGACCGCCTCGTGGATGCCGGCGTGAAGATCATCTTCAACTACTCCGAGCGACTGCTTCAGGTGCCGCCGGAGGTGACGGTTCACACCTCTAGCCCCGCTGTGGACCTGCTCTACGCGCTCTACTTCTATCTGACCTGATCCCGCCCACCCGGTGACAACCGATCCGGAGCCACAGCACGACGGGCTCGACCTCGATGCGGTTCGCGAGACGTTCGAGTCCTCCGTCGACTTCACCGTCGGGATTGAGGAGGAGTTCGCGATCCTCGACCCGGCGATCCTCGACCTCGAGCACCGCTTCGAGGAGATGCATGAGGCATGCCTGCGCGACGACCTGCTCGCGCCCGCGGTCAAGGGCGAGCTGATCGACACGGAGATCGAGATCCGCTCCGGTCGCGGCGAGACGTTCGACGCGGCAGCCGAGCGCCAGCGCACACGGCGCGCCCGGCTCTTCGGGGTGGCGGACGAGATGGGGGTGGCGCTCGCCGCGATGGGGACGCATCCCTGGGCCAACTACCTCGACCAGCACATCATCCACACCGAGCACTACCTCCGGCTGGAGCGCGACCTGCGCTGGGTCGCACAGCGAAACAACACCTGGAGCCTGCATGTCCACGTCGGGATCCAGGGCGCTGACCGGGCGGTGGCGGTCTCCGACCGCATGCGCGAGCTGCTGCCGGCGCTGCTCGCTCTGTCTGCCAACTCTCCCTTCCTCGATCACCGCGACACGGGCCTGCACTCGGTGCGGACCGAGATCTTCACCCGCGTCTTCCCCCGCTGCGGCGTGCACGAGCCGTTCGGCGACTGGGCGACGTACTCGGACTTCGTCCGGCTGCTGCACGAGACCGACTCGATCGTCGAGGCCACGCAGCTGTGGTGGAGCATCCGGCCGCATCACTCCTTCGGCACCGTCGAGGTGCGGATCTGCGACGCGCAGACCCGCGGCGACGAGTCCTTCAACCTGGCGGCGTTGATTACCGCCTGCGTCGCGCAGGCGGCCGTGGATCTGGATGAGGGCGGCGCGCCGGAGCCCCTGCGTCAGCGCGAGATCGAGGAGAACCTGTGGCGGGCGATCCGGTACGGGATGGACGGCGAGATGATCGACTTCCGCGAGCGGCGGGTGGTGCCGACGCGAGCGGTCCTCGAGCGGCTCCTCGAGTGGACGGAGCCGGTCCGGGGCGAGCTCGGCCTCGACGTAGACCTCCCCGACCGCAACGGCGCCCAGCGCGCCCATGCCGCGCTGGCCGAGGGCGGCCTGATCGAAGAGATCTATCGGCACGCCGTGGAGGAGACGAAGAAAACCTACGCACCGGAGGGAGCCGTCAGTGGCAGATGAGGAGAGTCAGCAGCCGGGCCCCGAGAGCGCCGGGCAGCCCTCGGAGGAGGAGCTGCGGGCTCAGCTCGAGGACGAGATCCGAAGGGTGCGGGTCGAGGACGTCGTGCTGCAGAGCGTGGTCAGCATCCTCAACCTCTCGGCCCGCCGGATCGCGAAGGACGACGAGCGCGACCTCGATCAGGCGAAGGTCGGGATCGACGCCGCTCGGGCGCTCGTCGACCTGGTCAAGCCGGACGCCCAGGCGCAGCTGCGGCAGGCGATCTCCGAGCTGCAGCTGCTCTACGCCAAGCACGCCGGTGAGGAAACAGCCGAGGAGGCCGGCGCCGAGCCCGCGGAAGGCGCTTCCGAGCAGGGGAAACCTCCGGGTGGCAAGGATGACTCCGGCCTCTGGACGCCGCCCGGCACCTAGCCGAGGGCGCGCCGACGCGAAGCGGAGAACCCGCCGTTCTAAGTAGACTCCCGCGCCGCTTTCACACGAATAACGACGGGAGCCTCACTTGACTGACTTTTGGACCGATTACGGAGTCGTCGTCGCGCTCGGTTGCTCGGCCGCGGCGGTTGTGTACGGCCTGCTGGTCACGCAGCGACTGCTGGCGAAGTCGCCCGGCAACGACCAGATGCAGGAGATCTCGGGCGCGGTCCAGGAGGGCGCCAGCGCCTACCTGAAACGGCAGTACATGATCATCGCCGGCGTCGGCCTGGTCGTCGCGATCCTGCTGATCCCTCTGCAGAACGTGGAAACGGCCCTCGGCTTCGTGATCGGCGGCATCCTCTCGGGCTCCGCAGGGTTCATCGGGATGAACCTCTCGGTCCGGGCGAACGCTCGCGTCGCGGAGGCGGCGCGCGGCGGCATCCCGCCCGCGCTCGACATCGCCTTCAAGGGCGGTTCCGTCACCGGGCTGCTCGTCGTCGGGCTTGCCCTGCTCGGCGTGGCCGGCTACTTCGGCGCGCTCCTGATCTTCACCGACCTCTCCGACAAGGACGCGGTCGACGCCTTGGTCGGGCTCGGCTTCGGAGGCTCCCTGATCTCCGTGTTCGCGCGACTCGGCGGCGGCATCTTCACCAAGGCCGCTGACGTCGGCGCCGACCTGGTGGGCAAGATCGAGGCGGGGATTCCCGAGGACGATCCGCGCAACCCCGCGGTGATCGCGGACAATGTCGGCGACAACGTCGGCGACTGCGCGGGAATGGCGGCCGACCTGTTCGAGACCTACGCGGTCACGGCCGTCGCCGTGATGCTTCTCGGCGTGATCCAGTTCCCTGACTTCACCCGCGAGGTTGCGATCTACCCGCTCGCGATCGGCGCTGTCGCGATCATCGCCTCGATCATCGGTGCGCTCTCGGTCCGTACCCGCACCGGAAACGTCGAGGCGGCGCTCTACAGGGGCCTGGCCGTCTCGGCCGTGCTCTCCGCCGCGGCCTTCTACCCGATTACCGAGTGGCTGATGGACGACCCGCTGGGCGGCGGTGCGCTCGGCAACACCAGTGTCGCCGACCTCTGGCTCTGCGGGCTGATCGGCGTCGGCGTGACCGCGCTGCTCTTCGTGCTCACCGACTACTACACCTCGACTCGGTTCCGACCGGTGCGGACGATCTCGCGCGCGTCGGAGACCGGGCACGCGACGAACATCATCCAGGGGCTCGCCCAGGGCCTCCAGTCGACGGCCCTGCCTGTGCTTGTGATCGCGATCGCGATCCTCGGCTCCTGGAAGCTGGCCGGCGGCGGGACGGATGGGATCTACGGGATCGGCGTCGCCGTGATGGCGCAGCTGTCGCTGACAGGGCTGATCGTGGCGCTCGACGCCTTCGGCCCGATCACCGACAACGCCGGCGGCATCGCGGAGATGGCCGACTTGCCCCAGGAAGTCCGCGACATCACCGACCCGCTCGACGCTGTGGGCAACACCACCAAGGCGGTCACCAAGGGATATGCGATCGGATCCGCCGCGCTCGCCGCGCTCGTCCTCTTCAATGCCTTCACCCACGAGGTGCAGGAGGAGGCGGGCAATAAGACGCTCAGCTTCGAGATCGCGGATCCGGCCGTGCTGATCGGCCTGCTGATCGGGGGGATGATGGTCTACCTGTTCTCGTCGCTGGCGATCGAGGCGGTGGGTCGCGCTGGAGGCGGTGTCGTCGAGGAGGTGCGCCGCCAGTTCCGCGAGCATCCGGGGATCATGCAGGGCACCGAGAAGCCCGAGTACGGACATGCGGTGAGGATCGTCACCGCGGCCGCCCAGAAGGAGATGATCGTGCCCTCCCTGATCCCGATCCTCGTTCCGCTGATCGTCGGGGTGATCTCATACCAGGCGCTCGGCGGGCTGCTGATCGGCGTGATCGTGGTCGGCATCTTCTCGGCGATCTCGATGACCGCCGGCGGCGGCGCCTGGGACAACGCGAAGAAGCTGATCGAGGACGGCGAGTTCGGCGGCAAGGGATCAGAGGCTCACGCTGCGGCCGTCACGGGTGACACGGTCGGAGATCCGTACAAGGACACCGCCGGGCCGGCGATCAACCCGATGATCAAGGTCGCGAACATCGTCGCCATCCTGATCATCCCGATCATCGCGTTGTAGGGACGGTCCAGAGGGGAGCCTAAGCTCCCACCCGTGAATCAGAAGCGGCGGCCCTCGGCCGACGAGGGGTATCAGCTTGCCGTCAGGATCTTCTCGGTGACGATCATCGGGTTCGGGGCCCTGATGCTGGTCCTGACGCTGGCGCGGGGCGGGGGGCCGCTGGCCGTGGGGGTGCTGTTCGGGCTGCTGTTCATCGCCCTCGGCTCCGGCAGGCTGTATCTGTCGATGCGCGGATGAGGACGTTCGGATGAGGGCGAAGCGCTGGCTCGGCGTGCCGTTCCTCTACGCGTCCGCGTCGTCCGCGGTTGGGTTCTCGATCTACTTCTCGATCGGCGTGGTCGCTGACCGCGGTCTCGGCCTGACGCCGCTGATCTTCCTCGTCGCGGGGCTGATGTTCGCGCTCACCTCGCTCTCCTACGTCGAGGGGAGCGCGATGCTCCGCGAACGGGGAGGGTCCGCGACCTTCGCGCGGCACGCGTTCAACGAGCTGATCAGCTTCATCGCCGGCTGGGCGATCCTGATCGACTACCTGATCGTGATCGCCGCGGCGGCGATCACCGTCTCGCACTACCTGACGCCGATCTCCGGCACGTTCGGCGGGGGCGATATGGAGATCGCGATCGCGGTGATCGTGATCGGGCTGGCGGCCGTCCTCAACGTTGCGGACGTGACGGGGAGGAACCGTCAGATCCGGCTGGTGACACTCGCGCTGGCCGAGCTCGCCCTCCAGCTGCTTGTGATCGGGGTTGGGCTGATCGTGGTCCTCCATCCGGATCGGCTCACGGATCAGCTCCACCTGTTCAGCTCGCCGGGCGTGCAGGACATCGTCTACTCACTCGTGATCGCGACCATCGCGTATGCGGGAATCGAGGCGTCGAGCGACCTGGCGCCCGACCTGGAGTTCGAACCGGGTGACCTGAAGCGGGTGCTGGGGGTTGGGGCGATCGCGATCCCGCTGATCTACGCGGGGATCGCGGCGGTCGCGCTGATGGCCGTGCCGGTGGTGCCTGGGCCGGATGGGCCGGCGACCGCACTCGCCGGCCAGTACATCGAGGAGCCGATCCTCGGGGTGGTGGCGAATTACGACCCGGCCTGGGTCGCGGACGTCATGAAATGGGCGGTGATGCTCGTGGCTGTGCCGGTGCTGTTCTGGGCGGCGAATACGGCGATGCTGGGGCTCTCGCGGCACGTGTACGTGCTCGCGACCAACCGCCAGATCCCGAGCTGGGCGGGCAAGCTCCAGAAGACCTATTCGACTCCATACATCGCGATCGGGATCGCGGCGGTCCTGGCCCTCGCTCTGGCGATTCCGGGGGACATTCGGTTCCTCGCTCGGGTGTACGCGTTCGGTGCGCTCCTCGCGGTGACGATCGCCCAGATCTCGATCGTCCGATTACGGGTGGTCGAGCCGGATCTCGAGCGGCCCTACCGGGTGCCGCTCGACGTGCAGGTCGGCTCGCACCGACTGCCGTTGCCCGCGATTGCCGGGGCTCTGATCAGTGGGCTCGCCTGGGTGAGCGTCTTCGTCCTGCACCACAACGCGGTGTACGTGGGTGGTGGATGGATGCTGTTCGGGCTGATCTTCTACGTGGTCTATCGGCGCTACGTGGAGGACACGCCGCTGACCAGGCGGGTGCAGGTGCCGGAGCTGGCGTTGAAGAAGCAGCCGGCGGAGGTCGAGTACTCGACGATCCTGGTACCCGTCTTCGGCACGGAACTGGACGACGACATCGTCAGCACCGCCGGGCGGCTCGCGGACGCGGAGGTGGAGGAGGGCGAGCGACCGCCACGGCTGGACGTGGTCTATGTCGCGGAGGTGCCGCTGACCGTGCCCCTCGAGTCGCCGCTGCCTAAGCCGGTGACGGATGCGGGGGAGCGGGCGCTGGAGCGGGCCCGGGAGGTGGGGGACGAGTACGAGAACGTGGAGGTGACGACCAACCTGCTTCGGGCACGGTCGGTCGGGGCGGGGATCGTGCAGGAGGCGCGCGATCGGGGAGCGGAGGTGATCGTGATGGGAGGCGAGCCGCCGACGCGCATCAGGGGTGGCGCGATTCTCGGCGGGATCGGGGGCGCTCGGCCAGAGGAGATCGGGGAGGTCACGGAGTACGTGCTCAAGAAGGCCCCGTGCAGGGTGCTGCTGACGGCCCCGCCTGAGGAGGCGCCGACGCGGAGGTGACGGCCGCGTTGCGGCCTGGGCCGGGTCGGGACCGAGGGGTGTCCGGCTCTAAGATCAGCCGTGAGATGTTCGTTCTGATCGTTGGCTGCGGGAGAGTCGGCTCCTCCGTCGCGCGCACGATGCTGCGCGAGGGGCACGAGGTCTCCTGCCTGGACGAGGATCCGGAGGCGCACGCGCGCCTGGAGGTCAACCTGGACCGCTCCTGGGAGGACACCGGGGGGCAGTTCACGGTTGGGACGGGCCTGGAGGAGGAGGCGCTGACGGCCGCGGGCATCGAGCGGGCGGATGCCTTCATCGCGTCGACCGACGGCGACAACACGAACATCGTGATCGCGCAGATCGCGAAGCGGAAGTTCAACGTGCCGACCGTGATCGCGCGGATCCTCGATCCGCTCCGCGCTGAGTGGTACGAGAAGCAGGGGGTTAACACGATCTGCCCGACCCGCGTGGCGATCGAGATGCTCGAGAAGGAGGTTCTCGAGGCCGCGGGCGACGGGACCGGCGCCGGTTCCGCGAGCGGGGCGGGCACCCCCACCAGCTGATGGGCGAGGGCACGGGGAAGTACATCATCATCGCGGGAGCCGGCAAGGTCGGATGGAACCTCGCGCGGGAGCTGATCGAGAAGGGTCACGAGGTGACCGTGATCGAGGACAACCGCAACCGCTACACGGCCGTCGAGCAGGAGCTCGAGCACAACATCCAGTACGGAGACGCGTCCGAGCTCTGGGTGCTCGAACGGGCCGGGATCTCGCGGGCCGACATGGTGATCGCGGTGACCGGCGACGACGAGGACAACATGCTGATCTGCCAGGTCGCTAAGGAGAAGTACCTGGTGGACCGGATCATCGCGCGGGTGAACAATCCGCGGAACCGGCCGCACTTCGAGCTGCTGGGGATCAAGCCCTATGTCTCGGCCACGGACCTGATCCTGCGGCTGCTGGAGCACGAGGTGCCGGAGTACGGGTTGGTGCACCTGCTGGACCTGCCGGAGGAGCGGCTCGAGATCATCGAGATGTTGCTGGCGGATGACAGCCGGGTGGCCGGGAAGAGGGTGGGGGATCTGAACATGCCGGAGGGGAGCCTGCTGATCTCGATCCTGCGTGAGGGGCAGGGCGGATTCGTGCCGACCCCCGACACGGTGCTCGAGGCCGGGGACGAGGTGCTGGCAGTGCTCGATCCGGGTCTGGAGGAGGAGCTCAAGTCGTTCTTCGGGTCTGACGGTGCCGGAGCGGGCTGACTTTCTGCTGATCGGGGGGTTCGCGTGCGGCTACGCCGCGGCCGAGCTACGCAAGCGTGGGGTGGAGGGCTCGATCGTGCTGGTCGGGCGGGAGCAGGACCCGCCGTACGAGCGGCCGCCGCTCTCCAAGGAGTACCTGCGGGCTGAGGCGAAGCGAGACGACGCCTACGTCAATCCCGTGTCCTGGTACGAGGAGAACGGGGTTGAGCTGAGGACCGGGACGAACGTGATGTCGCTCGACGTGGAGGCGCGAACGGCGAAGCTTCAGGGTGGCGATGAGGTCCAGTTCGACAAGGCCCTGATCGCCACCGGCGCGAACGTGAACATTCTGCGGGTCGACGGCGCGAACCTGGACCGGATCCACTATCTGCGGGCATTCGGCAACTCGGACAACATCCGGGCCGACGCAGAGAAGGCCGATCGGGTGGTGCTGGTAGGTGGGAGCTACATCGCCTGCGAGGTGGCGGCCTCGCTGAAGTCGAAGGGGACCGACTGCGCGCTCGTGATGATGGAGGAGGTGGCGCTGTCGCGGACCTTCGGGGAGGAGGTGGGGCGGTGGTTCCACGAGCTGCTCGAGTCGAAGGGGATCGAGATCCACGGAGGTGAGACGCTCGCGGCGTTCGAGGGGGACGACCACGCGACCGCGGTGGTGACCGAGAGCGGAAAGACGTTCGACGGGGACATGGTGGTCGTCGGGGCGGGGGTGAGGCCGGATGTGATGGTCGCGGAGCGGGCGGGACTCGAGATCGACCAGGACAACGGCGGCATTCACTGCGACGAGACGCTGCGGACTTCGGTCGAGGGGATCTACGCGGCCGGGGACGTGTGCTCCTATCCGAGCGAGATTCATGGCCGCCGGCTGCGGGTCGAGCACTGGGACGTGGCGATGCAGCAGGGCCAGCACGCGGCGCGATCGATGATGGGTGACGCGAAGCCGTATGAGGTGGTGCCGTACTTCTTCAGCGACCTGGCCGACTGGGTCGGGCTCGAGTATGTGGGGCCGGCGACCGAGTGGGACGAGGTGATCTGGCGCGGTGACCGAGACGCCGGCGAGTTCGCGGCGTTCTACCTGAAGGACGGGAAGGTGGCCGGGGCGCTGAGCGTCGAGAGCTCAGAGGAGCTCGGCCACGCGCGGACTCTGCTTGCCGAAGGCGTGGATGTCGGCGGCGAGAAGGCGAAGGCGCTGCTTGGGGATCCGGGCAGCGACCTCTCTGAGCTCACCTCGGCCTAGATTCGGCCCGAAGGCGGGCGCTATCGTTCTCGCGGTCTTCCGGGGTCGTCTAGCTGGGAAGACGCCGGC
>DATFPJ010000187.1:0-1853 GCA_035264865.1 Solirubrobacterales bacterium | reverse complement strand
AGGATCAGGAGTGCCATCTGGGATCCAGACTCGCGACCATCGGCAGCGTTACGCCCGCGCTGGCGGCGCGGATCAGGCCGCTACTCGGAGTGCCGCACGCGGTGGACGGCGGTCTCGCCCTTGATCCCCTTGAACCGGCGCCTGCCGGCGAACGAGAAGCGGAAGCGGCTCCCGTCCTCGGACTCGAGTGCGTCCTTCACCGCTTGATCCGCCACCACGCTGTCGGGGTACGCGAAGCTCGTGATCCGAGCGGCGAGGTTGACGGGCCGGCCGTACCAGTCCCCCGCCCTGCTGAGCGCCTGCCCGCTCGCGACCCCGGCCCGAAGCGAGGGGAGGTCGTCGGCGGCGGCAGCCTCCACCAGCTCGAGCGCAGCATCAAGCACCGGCACCGGCTCCCGAGAGGCGAACATCGCCGCGTCGCCGATCATCTTCACCAGGCGCACGGGCGGCCGTGCCGCCTCGGATGCGCGCATGAAGAGCCGGTCGGTCAGCTCGCCGATCTGCTCGATCTCGAGTGTCTCGCCGAGCCGCGTGAAGCCGACGAGGTCCGCAAACGCGATCGTCACCTCATCGGAACCGGACAGCCTCCCCTCCGCGAGCTCGGTTTCCGAGACCACCGCCTGGCGAATGGCCTCGCGCAAGTGGATGCGGTAGGCGTGCAGCAGCGTCTCGCCGAGCAGTGGTGCCATGGTGCTCGCAGCCGCCGCGTAACGCGTCGCGAGCTCGCGTTCGTCGATTCCAGGCTCGGTGAAGACCTCACCGACCATGTCCCGGTTGGCCTCGGCGAGGTTCGCCATCGAGATCCCGATCAACCGGCAGGTCTCGAGCACCCCCTCGGGCGGCAGCCCCGAATCGACGAAGAGCTTGGCCCGCTTGGCGGCCTCCAGGTCGGCGTCGCCATAGACGGCATCCTCGTCCTCGGGGATCGGCGCGCCGAGCGCCTGGAGCAGCTTCAGCAGGAAGTCCCGCTCGAGTCCGGACCCCTCGGCGATCTCGGACGCCGTATAGCGCCCCTTGCCCTCCTCGAACACCCTCTCGACGGGCAGCAGCACCAGCCGGTCCTCGTCCACGGCCTGCTCCAGCTCCTCGAGCGGCACGCCCGCCTCGGCCAGTTCCTCGAGCAGCTTGAGGCGGGCCTCGCGCGCCTGTCCGCTCAGATCGCCGAGCAGCCCCTCCGCCTCGAAGTCGATGCCGGCCACGGCCGGATCCTAGGCGTCGCCAGACCGCGGCGTCCGAACCCTAGAATCGGGAGGCATGGCGGGCCTCGAGCTTCCGATCTTCGAGCTGCCGCTCGTGCTTCTCCCCGGCGAGAAGGTCCCTCTGCACATCTTCGAGGACCGCTATAAGCGCATGGTGGGGACCGCACTCGAGCAGGAGGAGCCCTTCGGCATCGTCCTGCGCGACGACGACGGGGCGCGCTCGATCGGCTGCACCGCCCGGGTCGACGAGGTGGAGCGGCTCGACGACGGTCGTCTGAACATCGTGGTCAGCGGCGAGGCGCCGTTCAAGGTCCTCGACCGCTTCGAGTCACCCGAGTTTCCCGCTGGCGAGGTCGAGCTGATCGCGGAGGAGGATGTCCCGCCCGTCGACGAGCAGTCGGCGAGCGCCGCCCGCGAGGCCTTCGCGGAGCTGGCCGAGAGGGCGACCGGCGAGCGGCCTGACCCCGACGAGCTCGACACCGCGTCCGCCTACGCGATTGCGGCCCGCATCGAGCTTCCCGCGGAGACCAAGCAGCGGCTGCTCGAGATGCGGGACGAGGACGAGCGCATGGAGCTCCTTGCCAACGCCCTCGGCGCCGTCGGCCGCGCCTTGGAGCGAGCCGAGGAGGCCGCGGAGCGCGCCAGCTCCAACGG
>DATFPJ010000186.1:0-12319 GCA_035264865.1 Solirubrobacterales bacterium | reverse complement strand
GTTCGCGACGTTCCTCGCCAGGCTTTCGTCACCCGGCTCGCTATGCAGCTCGTCGAGAATCTCCGAGGCGCGGTTCCCGATCTCACTGCCTCGCCCGGCCGCACGCTGCAGCCCGGACTCGGTCGGAGTCTCGTCCAGGGTCATCGCCGCGTCCGCCGACTGCTTCGAGAGCTCAGCGGTCCGGATCTCGATGAAGTCCGCCGCGGCGCGGGAACGCGCGGCCTCCTCGGCGACGAGCATCCCCTCGCCGGTGGAGGACTGGAGCGTCCTCAACTCCGTTGCGACCGAGTCCTGATCGAGCCTGCCGCAACCGGTGGCCGAGATCAGGATGACGAGGGCGACTACGGAAAGGGCCACCCGCACGGGTACGAGCGGCCGATGCCGACACATGGTGGCCCGCATCTACCCTCCGGCCGACCTTCGCTAAACGGCTCGGTCCTGCTTGGCCGATCGGTTGCGTCGCGCCGAAGGGCGCTCTGGGATCAGTCTGCCTTGCCGCCTCGCCGGCGGATCGCGCGCCGCAGCTCGTCCTTGCCCATCTTCGAGCGCCCGCGGATCTCGAGCCGCGCGGCCTCGCGATTGAGCTGGTCGCGGGTCTTGGCCTGACCCTTGCGGACCTTGTTCGCCTCCTTGCCCAGCGCCGTCTTGGTGCGGCCCGGGAGGTTCTTGAGCGTCTGCTTCTTGCGCGCTCCCGCCTGCGCCTTCTTCACGTTGCGCTTCGCGGCCTTTCTCTGCTTCGTAGTCGCCATCTGCATCAACCCCTTCCGACAGCGCGCTCGAGGTCGCGCTTGTTCATCTTCGAGCGACCCTTGACACCCTTGTCCTTGGCCTCCTCGTAGAGCTGGTCGTAGGTGCGACCGCCGGGACCGTGACCGGAGCGAAGACCGCCGCGGCGAAAGGACGAGATGTCGGTCCGCGAGAGCCTCGAGGACTCACGCGACTGACCCGCTCGCGCGCGCTCCTTGTTCACGGTGCGGGCCGCGATCTCCTCGGCACGATCCTCAGAGCGGCCCTCGCTCAGCTCGCTCTTCTTGACGTGCTCGTACATGCGGGCCCACTTGGTGCCCTTCTTGATCCCTCTGGGTGGCATCTCGACCTCCTTCCTCGCTGTTCGCCGATTACCCGGCGTGCACACAGCGAATCGCGAGGGGCGAGCTAGAAGAGGCTGGTCTGGGCCTCCTGCGAGCCCTCGCGCTCGGCCTCGGCTGCCCGGTTCCGTCGCCGCTCCGCGAGAGCCTCCCGACGGCGGTAGCGACCATCGGTCGAGCGATTCGGCGCGCGGACCAGCGCACCGATCCGCTTGCGCTCCGCGTTCGGCGCGTAGGCGCGCCCCTCATACAGCCGCTCGTAGCGCGGCATCAGATCGGGTCTGGCGGCCGAGAGCCAGGACATGAAGACCTCCTTCACGCCCGGGCGGAGATGTAGGGCGATCCCGTTGACGAAGGTGGCACCGGCCTCCTCGGCCAGCGAGACGATCTCCTCGACGAGCTCGGGCGAGTCATTGATTCCCGGCATCAGCGGAGCGACCAGCACGCCCGAGGGAATCCCGGCCTCGTTGAACTTCGCCACCGCCTCGAGCCGCTTCCGGGGATGCGGGGTGTGCGGCTCGGTCTCGCGCCAGATCTTCTCGTCGAGCGTCGGGACCGAGAAGTTGACCGAGACGTCGGCCACCTCGGCGAGCTCGAGGTAGAGGTCGAGATCGCGGGCCGGCAGTGGCGACTTGGACAGGACCGAGAGCGGCGTCTCGAAGTCGCGCAGGGCCTCGATGATCGGCGGCATGAGCCTGTAGCGGCCCTCCGCCCACTGGTAGGGATCGGTGTTGGTCCCGATCGCGACGAGCTCGCGCTTCCAGCTCGGGCGGGCGAGCTCGGCGCGAAGCAGCTCCGGCGCGTTGACCTTGACGACGATCTCGCGCTCGAAGTCGCGTCCCGCGTCCAGGTCCAGATAGGTGTGCGTATTGCGAGCGAAGCAGAAGACGCAAGCATGGGAACAGCCCCTGAACGTGTTCACGGTCCAGTTGAACGGCAGGTAGTCGCCGGGGACCTTGTTGAGGGCCGACTTGGCCCGAACCTCGTGGAAATTGATTCCGAGGGCCTCGGGAGCGTCGAAGGTCCGTACCCGCTCGACGTCGAGGCCGGGCAGGCTCCTACCCCTCTCCTTGTCCACTCTCTGCGAGTCCCAGCGCATCGGTTCCAGTGTTGCAGTTCGCGAGCCGTGTGTCGAACATATGTTCGCATCCGGATCGGCGCCGAATGTGCTGATTCAACGCGGGTAGGACCTCTGCTGTGAGCCAGCTTCCCCTCACCGGCGAGGAGACCAGCGGCGCCGAGGCGCTCATGCCCGAGAAGCTCACGCTTCCCGCGCTGCGAGAGGCCGCCGCGGGCTGCAAGGCCTGTCCACTGTGGAAGACCGGGACCCAGACGGTCTTCGGCGAGGGTCTGAAGCGGGCGCGGCTGATGTTGATCGGCGAGCAGCCCGGCGACCGCGAGGACATCGAGGGCCATCCCTTCGTCGGCCCGGCCGGGCGGATCCTCGACCAGGCGCTGGAGAAGGCAGGGATCGAGCGTGGTGACGCCTACGTCACGAACGTCGTCAAGCACTTCAAGTGGAAGCCGAAGGGCAAGCGCCGGATCCACCAGGCGCCGAGGGCCGAGGAGATCAAGGCCTGCGCGCCCTGGCTCGAGGCAGAGCTGGAGGTCGTCGATCCCGAGGTGATGGTCTGCCTTGGCGCCACCGCGGTCCGCGCGGTGCTCGGCTCGAAGGCGAAGGTGATGAAGGACCACGGACAGTTCCTCGAGTCACGGCTCGGGCGCACCGCGATGCCGACACTTCATCCGTCGGCCATCCTGCGGGCCGACCCCGAAGACCGCGATGATGCGATGGCGCTCCTGGTCGGCGACCTCGGTCGCGCACGCGACCGGCTCGCCGCCTGAGTGGGACGGATTGACGGACGACGCCCCGAACAACCTGCACCCCGCCGAGCACCGCGCCTACAGGGAGCTGTACGCGGTGGCGCGGCATCTGGTCCACCGCTGGGCGCGCATCGGCACCCTCCTCGACGGGACCACGGTCGGCGAGCGGCTTCAGCGCGGGGCGGCGGAGGCCCAGCGGCTGCTCGAGGAGCTGAAGCCGAAGACGGAGGCACATGGTCTCTACGGCGGCCCGACGGCTCAGGGCCTCGGTGCCCGTCTCGCCGACCTGCGGACCGGGGTCACCGACCGCGGCGCCGACACGGGCCTGGTGGTTCGCTTCGCCGTCCTCGACGCAGAGCACCTGACCACGCTCCTGCGCCAGCTCGCCGAGCTGGCGCGCGCCCGCCAGGATCGCGATCTGGCTGGCTTCTGCGAGGAGCGGGCCGTGCGGTTCGAGTCCCACCTGGACTCCGTGCGCCAGGCGGCAGTGGAGCTGGGACGTGACCCCGACCGGGTCGCGGCACCGGTCGCGGACTCCGTCGTGAACCGAGCCGCGCACAGCGTCGGCTGGACATTCGGAGCGGTCGGCGAGGGAATCGACAAGCTCGCCGGGCGCCGCTTCAGGCGATAGCTACGAGAGCTCCGGGGTCCCCTCGACCGGTGTGGAGGCCTCGGCGTGCAGGCGGCGCGGAATGCGGCCGGCCTGCCGGGCGGCCCAGCCCGCCTCGACCGCAGACCTCATCGCCGCCGCCATGCCGGCCGGGTCCTCGGCGCGCGAGACCGCGCTGGCCAGAAGGACGGCGTCGCAGCCGAGTTCCATTGCCAGTGCGGCGTCCGAGGCGGTGCCGATGCCGGCGTCGAGGACGACGGGGACACTCGCCCGCTCGGCGATGATCTGGATGTTGTACGGATTCCGAATTCCCATCCCGGAGCCGATCGGCGAGCCCAGCGGCATCACCGCCGCGCACCCGGCCTCTTCCAGCCGCCGCGCGAGGATCGGATCGTCGTTCGTGTACGGCAGGACCGTGAATCCTTCATCCACCAGGATCTCCGCCGCCTCCACCAGCTCGACGGCGTCGGGGAACAGCGTGCGGTCATCGCCGATCACCTCGAGCTTCACCCAGTCGGTCTCGAACGCCTCGCGGGCGAGCTTCGCCGTCCGGACCGCATCGCGTGCCGTGTAGCAGCCGGCGGTGTTCGGGAGCGCGAACAGCCCCTGACGGCGGATCACGTCGAGCACGGATCCCCGCGCCGTCGGGTCGACTCGCCGCAGCGCCACGGTCACGATCTCGGTGCCCGAGGCGATCAGCGCCTCCTCCAGCTGCTCGAGGGACCGGAACCCGCCGGTCCCGACGATCAGCCGGGATCCCCAGCTTCGCCCGCCCAGCTCGAAGGCATCCTCCGCGCCGCCCTGGATCGCGGCCAGGACCTCGACCTTCTGGCCGTCGGAGAGTTCGGTCCGCTCCCACTCGCTGCGCGGCACGACCTCGCCGTCGACGGCGACGGCCACCCCTCGCTCCGCGGAGGCGGCCCCGGATGCTTCGACAGCGGACCGGACGCTCGACCCTTCCGGCAGCTCGACAAGCTCGCCGTTGAGCTCGACGTTCATGCGACCTCCAGAGGCGGCGTGATCGTCTGTCCGCCGAAGCGCTCCGGTGAGAACGGCTCGAGATCGACCGGCGCGGGCTCGCCGGCGAGGAGCGCTGCGAGGGAATCGGCGGTGACCGGGGCCTGCAGGATGCCGTTGCGGAAGTGCCCTGTCGCGACCAGCAAGCCGTCGCCGGCGCGGCCGATCAGCGGTGCGTTGTCGGGCGTCCCCGGCCGCAGCCCCACGGTGGCCTCGAGCAGCTCGAGCTCGGCGATCTCGGGGAGGAGGCGGTAGGCCTCCCGCAGCAACTCGTGGACGCCGCCGGCGGTCAGCGTGGTGTCGAATCCGTGCTCCTCGACCGTCGCGCCGACCACCAGGCGGCCGTCGGCCCGCGGGACCATGTAGACGCGCTCGCCCGCGACGATCCGCTCGCAGACCGGCTCCTCCGCCGCGCCCCGTAGGGTGAGGATCTCGCCCTTGACGGGCCGAACGGGCGGCCGGACATCCTCCGGCAGCCAATCGAGCTGACCGGACCAGCAGCCGGCCGTGACCACGACGGTCTCGGCGCCGAGCTCGCGTCCGTCGCGGGTTCGGAGGCGCCATGAGCCCGCGGCGCGAGAGCCGGAGACGACCTCCGCGCCGGAGTGAACCGCCACATCGAGCCGCTCGAGCGCGCCGAGCAGGGCCGCGACCACGCGCCGCGGATCGACGGTCGCCTCCCCTGGGACGTGCACGCCGCCGCGGACGGCGGGCGCCAACCCGGGTTCGAGTGCCCGGCACGCACGCCCGGTGAGCCACTCCGAGTCGAGGCCGAGCTGCCGATGGAGCTCGTAACGGCGCCGCAGCTCCTCGGCCTCGTCGCGATCCAGCGCCAGGTGCAGAGCCCCGCGCTGGGCGAACTCGACCTCGGCCCCGGACTCGCGTTCCAGTTGCTCCGCGAACTCCGGCCAGCGGCGCAGCGACTCGGAATTGAGCGCGAGCAGCTTCTCCTCGCCCCACGAGGCCTCGCCCACCGGCGCCAGCATCCCGGCCGCCACCCCGCTCGCGCCTGCGGCGGGACGGTCCCGCTCGAGCACGCTGACGCGCATGCCTCGCCGTGCAGCACGCCACGCGCAGGCGAGCCCGATCGCTCCGCCGCCGACGAAGACCGCCTCGTATCGCTTTTCCGCTTCTCTGCCCATCGACCTCCCTGCGCCGGCATTACCCGGATCAGGTTCTGACGGTCGGCGGCGCTTCAGCCGCCCTCTCAGCCCTTGGTGGGCTCCCGTTCACATCCATCGTACCCCCGCGATGCGGTGATCTAGGCTGCGCTTGGAGTGACGGACACGCCCGGCACCACGAAGCTCGCGCGGCCCGAGGCGATCGGCGAGTTGCGCCGCCAGCGGCTGCGCTGGGCGAGGCTCTATTTCGTCTGCGAGGCGCGGCCACGCGGCGAGGATCCCGAGGCGATGCTGAACGCGGCGATGTCCGGCGGCGCCGGGATGGTCGAGCTGCGCGACCGCGAGCAGCCGCGAGCGGTGCTCGAGCGCTCCGGTCGAACCTTCAGGCGCCTCGCCGACACCTACGGCGCGCTCTTCATCGTCAACGACGACCCCTATCTGGCGCTCGAGCTGCGCGCCGACGGCGTTCACACCGGGCAGGACGACATGGACCCCGACGAGGCCCGCAAGGTCGTCGGACCGGACGCGATCATCGGCCTCTCGACCCACTCGCGCGAACAGATCGAGGCGGCGATGGCGGAGCCCATCGACTACATCAGCGTCGGGCCTATCTGGGAGACCCCCACGAAGGAGGGGCGCGCGGCGACCGGGCTCGAGTTGATCGAAACTGCTGCCGAGATCGCGCAGCGGCCCTGGTTCGCAATCGGCGGGATCGACCCCGGCAACGTCGGTAAGGTCGTCGCCGCCGGCGCGGAGCGAATCTGCGTGGTGCGAGCGATCCGCGACGCCGCCGATCCTCGGGCGGCCTCCGCCCAGTTGTCCGCATCGGTCGACCCCGCGGCGCGTAAGGAACGCTGATGGCCGGGGCGAGGGAGCGCAAACGCGCCGAACGGCGCAAGCGCAAGCGCCGCGCGGGAGACCCGCCGACGGTCGATGGCGGCGGCGTCGCCGCGCCGGCCGAGGTCGCCGCGCCCCCTGCCCAGGAGAGCTTCCAGGAGAAAATGGCCCGGCGCTACGAGGAGCGCAACGCGCAGGCGCGGGCGAAGCTCAAGCCTCTCGAGCCGGATGAGCGGCCCACCGCGGTGACGGTCGCCGCAGTCGTCTCGGCCGTGCTGGTGGTCGTCTTCGCGGGCTCTTCCGTTCTCGCGATCGCGGGCGTCGACGCGAGTGGCCGAGACATCCGCCCCGCTCCGATCATCCTCTTCACCACCGTCTTCGTCCTGATGACGGTCGGCCTCTGGCGGGCGCGCTACTGGGCGGTGCTCGGCTTCCAGACCCTGCTCCTGCTGGTCATGCTCGCCAGCGCGCTCGGGCTGGTCCAGGTCTCCACCATTCCCGAGGCCGTGGCGACCGTGCTGCTCCTGGCCGGGTCCGGGACCCTCTTCTATTTCATGATCCGCGCGATGGCTCGCATCCAGATGCCCTCCTCGCCCGGGACTGACTGAGCCCCTCCTATAAAGTCGAATCGATGGCCGAGTACGACGTAACCGTGATCGGAGGGGGCCCCGGCGGCTATGTGGCCGCGATTCGCGCCGCCCAGCTCGGCCAGAAGACGGCCGTCGTCGAGCGCGACAAGGCCGGGGGCCGCTGCCTCAACTACGCCTGCATCCCGGCCAAGACCGTGCTGCACACGGCGGAGATCTTCCACGCCGTCAATTCCGACGGCGCCGAGCTCGGCATCTCCTCGAACGGCACGAAGATCGACTGGAAGGCCCTCCAGGAGCGCCGGACCAAGGTCTCGAAGACGCTCGAGGACGGCGTTCAGTTCCTCTGGAACAAGAACAAGGTCGAGTTCCTCCACGGCGAGGCCTCGCTGGGCGGCGGCGGCAAGGTCAAGGTCGGAGACGACGAGCACCAGGTCAAGAACATCGTCCTCGCCACGGGGTCGGTCGCGCTGCCGATCCCGGGCGTCGACTTCTCGGACCGGGTGATCGACACCTGGGAGGCCTATTCCCTCGAGTCGATGCCGAAGTCCCTGGCGATCGCCGGGGCGGGGGCGTCGGGCTCCGAGATCGCCTCCGCGTATTCCCGCATGGGCGTCGAGGTCACCCTGATCGAGATGCTCGACCAGATCCTCCCGCTCGAGGACAAGGACATGGCGCGGGTCGTCGAGCGCCAGTTCAAGAAGGACGGCATGAAGGTGCTCACCGGCACCAAGGTCGAGTCAGTCGAGGAGCAGAAGTCGGGGGTGAAGGTCAAGGCGGGCGACGAGGAGATCAAGGCCGACTACCTGGTGATCGCCGGCGGGCGACGCCCGGACACCGATCCGCTCAACCTGGACGCGGCAGGCGTTAAGACCAACGACCGCGGCCAGATCGAGATCGACGAGTACCAGCGCACCTCGGCCGATGGGATCTTCGCGATCGGCGACCTGGTCCGGGGGCCTGCCCTCGCCCACAAGGCCGAGGAGGAGGGTGTGGTCGCCGTCGAGACCGCCGCCGGCCATGAGACCGAGCCGGTCAACATCGACCTCGTCCCCGGGGCGACCTTCACCCACCCTCAGGTGGCGAGCGTCGGAATGACCGAGGAGCAGGCGAAGGAGGCCGGCCGCCAGATCAAGGTCGGCAAGTTCAAGCTCGGCGGCGCGGGCGCCTCGGTCGTCTACGACGACCGCGCCGGCCTCGTCAAGATCGTCGGAGACCCCGAGTACGGCGAGATCCTCGGCGCCCACATCGTCGGCAACATCGCCTGCGACATGATCAGTGAGATCGTCAACGTGATGGCGCTCGAGGGCGGCTATCCGGAGCTCGAGCGCATCATCCACCCTCATCCGACCATGTCGGAGGCGGTGCTCGACGGCGCCCGCGCGGTCGACGGCTGGGCGATCCACGCCTAGTTCGTGCGAGGGTGCTCCGCAGGCGGAGCCGAGGAGCAACCCGTTTGATGGCGAAGCCGTGCAAACCATCCGCCTGATGCAATGAAGACCAGCCGCCTGGAGGCCTTCTCCGACGGCGTCTTCGCGGTCGCGATCACCCTGCTGGTCCTCGAGCTGAACGTCCCGGGCGGCGAGGACCTCTGGCATCAGCTCAAGGAGGAGTGGCCCTCGTTCGCGTCATTCTTCGTCAGCTTCTGGGTGATCGGGATCATCTGGGTGAACCACCATGGCGTGATCGATCACCTCAGGCAGGCCGATCGCGGCGTCCTCTACCTCAACCTGCTCGTGCTGATGTCGGTGGTCTTCATCCCGTTCTCCACCGCGCTGATGGCCGAGCATCTGAAGTCGGGCGCGGACGAGAACGTCGCCGCAGCCTTCTACGCCGGGGCGTTCGTGCTGATGGCCGTCTCCTTCGGGACGCTCTGGGAATACATCACGCGGCACCGGGAGCTGCTCGGCGTCGAGCTCTCGGACGAGGAGATCCGGCGCATCACGCTGGCCTTCCACCTCGGGAATCCGTTCTACGCGCTCGCTCTGATCTTCGCCTTCATCAACCCGGCCATCGTCCTGGTGATCATCGCGGCGATGGCGCTCTACTACATGGTCAGCGGGATGAGGAGTCCTGACGCACGATGAGCGAGCGGGCCACCTTCTACTACGACTTCAGCTCGCCCTACTCGTATCTGGCGGCCGAGCGGATCAGCGGCCTGTTCGCGGAGGCGGATCTCGAGCAGCCGGACTGGCAGCCGATCTCCTTCGGACACGTGCTGAAGACGACCGGCCGCCGCCCCTGGTCCTTCGAGCAGGACCGCAAGGCGCACTTCGCGGAGATCCAGCGGCGCGCGGAGGAACGCGGACTGCCCGAGGTCGTCTACCCGGAGGGCTGGCCCGTCGAGAACTACAGCCTCAAGCCGGTGCGGGCGGCGGTCTACGCCAAGGAGTCGGGACGCGTCGTCTCCTTCTCGCTCGCCTGCTTCCGGCAGGTGTTCGCGGCCGGCCGAGACATGAGCGACGTCGAGAACGTCCTGATCGCGGCCGCGGCCTGCGAGCTGCATCCGAACGCCATGCTCAAGGGGATCGAGACTCAGTCGGTGAAGGACAGGCTCCGTGCGGCGACCGACGAGGCACTCGAGCGCGGGCTGGTCGGCATTCCGACCGTTGCGGTCGCTGACCACCTTTTCTGGGGGGACGACCGTCTGGAAGAGGCGGTCGAGGCCGCCTCCCAAAGCTGAGGTCGAAACAGCCCAGGAGTAGGCTGAGGCCGTGGCCCAGGGCAAGACGAAGGCGCGAGGCGCAGCCGCGGAGACGGACGGCAAGGGCGCCGCAGGGCCGCTGGAGCTGCCCGACGAGGGCACTTGTCGCGAGCTGCTCAGCCTGATGGCGCTGATCCGCCGCTTCGAGGAGGAGGCAGGGCGGCAGTACCAGCGGGCGAAGGCCGGTGGGTTCCTGCACCTGGCGATCGGCGAGGAGGCGACGATCGTCGGCACCACGTCCGTGATGCGCGACGACGACTACCTGATCGGCACCTACCGCACGCACGGCCATGCGATCGCGCGCGGCACGGATCCCAAAAGGGTCATGGCGGAGCTGTTCGGACGCGTCGACGGGACCTCCGGCGGCCGCGGCGGCTCGATGCACATCTTCGACCTCGAGCGCCGTTTCATGGGCGGCTACGGGATCGTCGGCGGCAACCTGCCGCTGGCCGCCGGCCTGGCGCTGGCATCGGACTACAAGGGAACGGACGAGGTGACCGTCTGCATGTTCGGCGACGGTGCCTCGAACACGGGCAACTTCGGCGAGACGATGAACCTGGCGGCTCTCTGGAGCCTGCCGGTGGTGTTCCTGGTCGAGAACAACCTCTACGGGATGGGCACGGCGCTGGAACGCCACTCCGCCGTCCCGGACCTCTCCCACAAGGCCGAGGGACTCGGCGTGCCGGGCGTCCGCGTCGACGGGATGGACGTCCTCGCAGTCCGGGAGGTCGTAGCCGAGCACATCCGCATTGCGCGTGAGGAGCGCAAGCCGACGCTGATCGAGGCCTTCACCTACCGCTACCGCGGCCACTCCGCCGCGGATCCCGAGGTCTACCGGGAGAAGGAGGAGGTCGAGGAGTGGCAGCGCAAGGATCCGATCGAGACCTTCGCCAAGCGCTTGGCCGAGGAGAAGATCCTCTCCGAGGAGGAGGTCCAGGAGATCCGCGATCAGGCGGACAAGACCGTGACCGAGGCCGTCGAGTTCGCGGACAACTCACCGGCGCCGCCGCTCGACTCGCTGTACGACCACCTCTACGTGCTCGGCGACCAGGTGCCGGGTTGGTACGGCGTCGACGAGCGCTCCCCCGACTCCCATGCCGCGGAGGAGGAGCGGGGGGCCAGCGCGCGCGCCCGCCAGCTGGCGGAAAGCGGCGCCGCCTATGCCGAGGACGAGGAGCTGCGAGAGGCCGAGGGCGACCAGCCTGATACCCGCCCGGAGGACGTGCACTGATGGCGACGATGCGGATGCGCGAGGCGCTGCGAGACGCGATGGCCGAGGAGATGCGGCGGGACGAGAACGTCTTCGTGATGGGCGAGGACGTGGCGGTCTTCCAGGGCTCCTTCAAGGTCACCGAGGGGCTGCTCGACGAGTTCGGCGAGAAGCGCGTGAGGGACACGCCGATCTCCGAGAACACGATCGTCGGGATGGGAGTCGGATCGGCGATGGGCGGATTGCGCCCGGTCGTCGAGATCATGACCGTCAACTTCGCTCTGCTCGCGATGGACCAGATCGTCAACCACGCCGCCGCAATCCCGTACATGTTCGGCGGCCAGGTCCGGGTGCCGCTGGTCATCCGCATGCCCGGCGGCGGCGGCCACCAGCTCGGCCCGACGCACTCCCACAGCTTCGAGGCGCTCTTCCTCCAGGTTCCGGGGCTCCTCGTGGCCTGCCCGTCGACGCCGGCCGACGGCAAGGGCCTGCTCAAGGCCGCGATCCGAGACGACAACCCGGTGATCTTCATCGAGCACGAGACCCTCTACGGGATCCGCGGGGACGTTCCGGAGAACGGCGACGGGATCGTCGACTTCGGTCACGCCGCGATTCGCCGCGAGGGCTCGGACGTGACGATCGTGGGCATCCTGCGGATGGTCGAGGTCGCCCAGCAGGCGGCCAAGGTGCTCTCGGAGGAGCACGGCGTCGAGGCCGAGGTGATCGATCCCAGGACGCTGCGCCCCCTCGACCTCGACACCATCATCGAGTCGGTCCAGAAGACGAACCGCGTCGTGATCGTCGAGGAGGGCTGGCCTCATGGCGGCGTCAGCGCCAACCTCGCGGCGCTGATCCAGGGCCAGGCGTTCGACCACCTCGACGCTCCCGTGGAGCGCGTCACCGGGGCGGACGTCCACATGCCCTACTCGAAGCGGATGGAGCAGGCGGCGATCCCGCACGCCGAGCATGTCGTGAGCGCGGCGCTGCAGACCGTCGAGGGAGCGATCTGATGGAGGAGATCGTCATGCCCCGGCTCTCCGACTCGATGGAGGAGGGGACGGTCCTGAAGTGGCTCAAGTCCGTCGGCGACGAGGTGCAGGTCGGCGAGGAGCTGGTCGAGATCGAGACCGACAAGGCCAACATGGTCTACGAGTCCGATCTCGCCGGGACCATCGTCGAGGTGCTGGCGCAGGAGGGAGACACGCTGCCCGTCGGCGACCCGATCGCGCGGGTCGGTGAGGCTTCGGAGGTGGTCGATGGCGGGGGCGGGGGCGGCGCCGCTGCCGGGGACCGCCCGCCATCCACAGGAGAGCAGGGCGCC
>DATFPJ010000185.1:0-2903 GCA_035264865.1 Solirubrobacterales bacterium | reverse complement strand
ACTGGGCGGCATCGGACGAGGGCGACTGCAGGTAGTAGGCGTTGTAGCGGGCGAACTGCGACCGACTCATCAGACCCTGCATCGCCTCGGAGATGGCATCGAGCAGGACCAGGCCGGCGACCTCGGTCGGGTAGAAGCTCGCGTACTGCCGCGCGACCAGGCCGCCGGTCGAGGCACCGACCAGCACGTACGGGCCGGGGACGCCGGCGGCGGCCAGGAGCACGTGCAGGTCGACGGCCACCCCGGCGGTGCTGCGTGGCATCGGCACCGGGTCGCTGCGGCTCACATAGGGGTACCGGGCCAGAGTCCCCGGCCGGTCGTAGATGCAGGCGCGTGTGTACGGCGTGACCCGCGGGAAGACGCCGAAGCCGACCCCGCCGAGCCTCGCCCAGCTCCAGATGTCACCCCGGCTACGGAGCCCGGCCTCGAAGACCACGGTGGGCGAGCCGCTGCCGTGGCACTCGAGATAGATCTCGCGGCCCCCCGGGATCGTCACCCGCCCCGCGAAGTCCCCGGAGCTCGCGGGGCCGGCCGCGGCAGCGATCGTGGGCGCCGTCAGGGCCAGGGGCGCAGCAAGCGCCGTCGCGACGACCCCGGCCGCAAGGCCGCCTCGCAACCGCCGCCGGCCGCTCATCTGGGCGGCTCGCGGCCCTCGAGCAGGTAGCGCACCAGGTGGAGCGCAACGACCACCGACCGCTCCCGCACGTCGGTGCGAGAGCCCGGCAGCACGGGATCACGGGCGAGCACCTCACCGGAGGAGGTCTTGGCGCAGAAGCAGACGTAGCCGACCGGCTTCTCCTCGGTGCCCCCGTCGGGCCCCGCGACACCGGTCACCCCCACCCCGACGTCCGCGCCGAAGCGCGCGATCGCGCCGTCGGCCATCGCCTCGGCCACCTCGGGCGAGACGGCGCCGTGGCGGTCGATCAGACCGGGGTCGACCCCGAGCAGCTCAGCCTTCGCCTCGTTCGAGTATGCGACTACCCCGCCGGCGAACCACCTCGACGATCCCGGTCGCAAAGTCAGCCTGCCGGCCAGGAGGCCGCCCGTGCACGACTCGCCCACCGCGATCGTCCGCTCCCCGAGCAGCCTGAAGACCACATCCTCGATCGACTCGCCGGTCTCCGTGTAGGTGAACCGCCCCAGCCGCTCCTCGAGCCCGGCCCGCAGCGCCTCGGCGGCCTCCTGGCCGTCCTCTCGGTGGCGGACGTCCGTGACCAGCTCGCCGCCGCGCAGACAGGTCGTCACCTCGAGCCGATCGAGCGCGACCCCCTCATCCTCGATCTCGCGGAGCGCTTTGGCCAGCTCGGATTCGGGGATTCCGAACATCCGGATGGACATCGTCCGGTAGGGCCGGGTGCGCTCGAGGACCTCCTGCGCCGGCCCTGCGGCCAGCGCCCGTGGCCACATCTCCTGGAGCTCTCGCGGCGGCCCCGGCAACACGATGACGACTTGGCCGTCGGCGGGCACCACCAGCCCCGGAGCGGTCCCCGCCGGGTCGATCGCAATCGCACCCTCGGGGATCAACGCCTGCTTGCGGTTGGCCTCGCGCACCGCCTCCGGGTCGAAGCGCAGCCGCCGCGCGTAGCGGGCGATGATCTGAGCGATCTTCTCCTCCATCTCCTGATCGAGCACGAGTTCGCGCCCCGCGAATCGCCCGACCACCTCGGCGGTGAGGTCATCCGCGGTCGGGCCGAGCCCGCCGCTGGTCACGATCAGGTCGAGCCCCAGATCGCGCATGTGGCGAAGGGCGCCCTCCAGATCCTCGCGACGATCCCCGACCACCGTGATCTCCTCGACCTCGACTCCGAGCTCGGCCAGACGCTCGGACAGCCACGGGCCGTTGCGGTCGTTGACGTAGCCGCTCAGCACCTCGGTGCCGGTCACGAGGATCCCTGCGCGAACGCTCACCCCGGCATTGTCGCGAACCGGTCCAATCGAGAGTTTCGAGCACTTCGCCCCGTATACGGGGCAAAGTGCACAAAACCGCTGCCGCCCTACTCCGGGTCGCCGGGAGCGGCAACCGGCTCGGGCGGCACTGCTTCCCCAGCCGATGCTGGAGACTGTCCCCCACCGAGCACCCGCGGCAGGTCCGCCATCGAGACGAGCACCTGGCGCGGCTTCGAGCCCTCGTAGCCGGAGATGATGCCCCGGCGCTCGAGCATGTCGATCAGGCGACCCGCGCGCGTGTATCCGACGCGCAGGCGCCGCTGGATCATCGAGACCGAGGCCGTTCCGCTCTCCACCACGATCTGGGCCGCCTGTTCGAGGAGGTCGTCGGAGTCGGGGTCGAAGTCGTCATCGCCCTTGCCCTCGTCCGCCGGCGGCTGCGCAGCCTCGAGCAGCTCATCGGCGAAGTCCGGCTCACCCTGCTCGGTCCAGTGTTCGGTGATCTTGGCGATCTCCGCCTCGGTGATGAAGGCGCCCTGGATCCGCTGCATCTTCGACGTGCCGGCCGGCCGGAAGAGCATGTCGCCCTGTCCGAGCAGCGTCTCGGCGCCCCCCTGGTCGAGAATGACCCGCGAGTCAACCTGTGAGGAGACTGCGAAGGCGATCCGCGAGGGGATGTTGACCTTGATCGTCCCGGTGATGATGTCCGTCGAGGGACGCTGGGTCGCCAGCAGGAGATGGATGCCCACGGCCCGCGCCTTCTGCGCGAGCCGGATGATCGCGTCCTCCACCTCGGCCGGCGCGACCATCATCAGGTCGGCCAGCTCGTCGATCACGCAGAGGATGTAGGGAAGCGGCGGGTCCCCCTCCCGCTCTCGCACACGGTTGAGCTCGCCGAGGTTGCGTGAACGGGCCTGCTCCATGATCTGGTAGCGGCTCTCCATCTCGGCGATCAGGTTGTTGAGCACGTTGGCCGCCAGCCGCGGCGAGGTGACCACCGGCGTCAGCAGGTGCGG
>DATFPJ010000184.1:0-7598 GCA_035264865.1 Solirubrobacterales bacterium | reverse complement strand
CGGGTAGTCGACCGAGTACGTGAGCGCGTAGCTCTGATCCATGTCTCTCTCCCTCGTCGGATTGCTCTCCGGCGGGACGGTACGTCGGCCGGCGGACCCCAATCGAGATCATGTGGCCATGCGCCATCGGATCGCCTGGCTGGACGTCTTCGCGGAGCGGCCCCTCGCTGGCAATGGCCTCGCGGTGGTCGACGACGCAGACGAGGTCAGCGAGGCGCGGATGCTGGCCTTCGCGCAGGAGATGGGCCTATCCGAGACCACCTTCGTACAGAGCGCGGATGCGGAGGGCGCCGACTACCGCAACCGGATCTGGACGACGCTCGAGGAGCTGCCCTTCGCCGGGCATCCCTCGCTCGGCACGGCGGTCGCGGTGGCGCGCTGGCGCGGGCTCGAGGAGGCGAGCTTCGTCCAGCAGACCCCGGCCGGCCTGCAGCCGATCGACGTCGCGCCGGAGGACGACGCTTGGCGGGCGACGATGCTGCAGAACCCGGCCGAGCTCGGCCAGGAGGTCGACCGCGGCAAGGCGATGGCGATGGCTGGTCTCGGCGCGGACCAGGCCGACCCGGAGCTGCCGCCCCAGCTCGCCTCGACCGGCCTGCCGCAGCTGATCGCCCCGGTGGCGAGCCCCGAGGCCGTCGCGGCGACGAACCCGGACCTGGAGACACTTCGGGCGCAGCTCGAGCGACTCGGCACGGACTCCTTCTACGTGGCCTGGTGTGACCCGGCGAACGGACGCGCGCAGGCGCGCTGCTTCGTCCCTGGAATCGGACTCGGCGAGGACCCGGCAACGGGATCAGCCGCGGGGCCGTTGGGGGCGTACCTGGCGGAGCACGCCGGCTGCGAGCGGCTGGTGATCCGCCAGGGCGAGGAGATGGGGCGACCGAGCGTGCTCGAGGTCGAGATGGTCGGCGGCCGACCTCAGGTGGGCGGGCGCGTGATCCCGGTGATCGACGGCGAGGTCAGCCTGAGCTAGCGTGTCCGCCCCGGCGTGGACACCACCTTCTGGCAGGCGGTCCTCTATCTACACCTCGTGGCGATGGCGTTCTTCCTCGGAGGCCAGCTGCTGCTCGCGGCCGCCGTCGTCCCCGCGCTCCGAGCGGAGCAGGATCGGGAGCGTCTCCGCGCGGTGGCCCGCCGCTTCGGCTGGGGCTCGCTGGTCGCGCTCGCCGTCCTGATCGCGACCGGCAGCGCGATGGCCGGCCACCTCCACCTCTGGGGAGACGGGACGCTGCACGTGAAGCTCGCGCTCGTCGCCGTGGCGGTCGCCCTCGCCTGCATCCACCTGCGCTACTCGCGGGCGCACGTCCTGCAGGCCGCGATCTTCCTGGTCACCCTGGCGATCGTCTGGGAGGGTGTGCAGCTGACGACATGATCGACCGCGACCGCCTCGGCTCACTGATCCTCGAGGAGCGCGAACGCTTCGCGCGCGAGCACCCTCGCTCTCGCGCGCTGTTCGAGGAGGCGCAGGCCGGGTTGCTGGCGGGCGTGCCGATGAGCTGGATGACGCGGTGGCCCGGCGGTCACCCCGTCTTCGCCGCGGAGGCGGAGGGCGCGCGGATCACGGACGTAGACGGGATCACCTACGTGGATCTCTGCCTCGGCGACACCGGGGCGATGGCGGGTCACGCGCCCGCGGCAACTGCGGAAGCGGTCAGGAGGCGCTATGGCGCGGGCGCCACTCTCATGCTGCCGACCGAGGACTCGATCTGGGTCGCGGGCGAGCTCGGGCGCCGCTTCGGGCTGCCCAAGTGGCAGCTGACGCTCTCGGCCACCGACGCCAACCGCTTCGCGATCAGATTGGCCCGCCAGATCACAGGCCGCAGCCGGGTGCTGGTGTTCAGCTACTGCTACCACGGCACGGTCGACGAGACGTTCATCGTCGTCGGGCCCGATGGGCAGGGGATGTCGCGGGACGGCAATGTCGGGCCGCCGGTCGATCCGACCGAGACGACGGCCGTCGTCGAGTTCAACGACACGGACGCGCTGGCCGCAGTCCTGCGGGAGGAGGAGATCGCATGCGTCCTCGCCGAGCCCGCGCTGACGAACATCGGGATCGTGCCGCCGCTGCCAGGATTCCACGACTCGCTTCGTGAGCTCACGCGCGAGAGGGGGACGCTCCTGGTGATCGACGAGACGCACACCTTCAGCGCCGGCCTGGGCGGATACACGGCGGCTCACGGGCTCGAGCCGGATCTGCTCACGATCGGGAAGGCGATCGCCGGCGGCGTCCCGGCCGGTGCCTACGGGATGAGCGCCGAGGTGGCCGAGCGCGTCCGGGCCCAGGTGGAGGCCGACTACGAGGACACCGGCGGCGTCGGAGGGACCCTGGCCGGGAACGCTCTCTCCGCGGCGGCGATCCGGGCGACGCTCGAGAGCGTCCTCACAGCTGAGGCCTTCGAACGGATGATCGAGCTCGCCACCCGCTTTACGGATGGAGTGCAGGGGGTGATCGACGAGCATGGGCTGCCCTGGCACGTCGTTCAGCTCGGGGCACGGGCGGAGTACGGCTTCCTGCCGGAGCCTCCGCCGAACGGCGGCGAGGCGGCTGCGGCCGCGGATCACGAGCTCGAGGAGTACCTCCATCTCTTCGCGCTCGACCGCGGCGTGCTGATCACCCCGTTCCACAACATGGCGCTGATGTCGCCCGCGACCGAGGCGGCCGACGTGGACCGCCACAGCGAGGTGTTTGCTGAGGCCTGCGCCCGGCTGGTCGCGAGCGAGCGAGATACTTAGCCGATGCACGATTGCGACGTGGTGGTCGTCGGCGCCGGGCTTTCGGGACTGACCGCCGCGCGCGAGCTCGTCGCGGCCGGCCTCGACGTCCAGGTTCTCGAAGCTCGCGACCGGGTCGGCGGTCGCACCCTGAGCGAGCCGATCGGCGAGCACCCGAACGACGTCCTAGAGCTGGGCGGCCAGTGGGTTGGCCCCACCCAGCACGAGGTGATGGCCCTCGCCCGCGACCTGGGGCTCGAGACCTTCCCAACCCATGCCCACGGGAAGAACCTGTTCGAGACCGACCACGGCAAGCTGAAGCGCTACCGCGGCACGATCCCGATGCTGGGGCCGCTGGTGATGGTCGACTATGGCCGGGCCGACCTGAACCTGAAGCGGCTGGCCAAGAAGGTCTCGCCGGAGGCGCCGTGGGAGACGGAGGACGCCGAGCTCCTCGACGAGCAGACCTTCGCCACTTGGATCAGACGAAACGCGCGCACCAGCACCGCCCGCGAGGCGCTCGCCACCGCCTGCCGGGCCGTCTTCGCGGTGGAGCCGTCGGAGGTCTCGCTGCTCCACATCCTCTTCTACGCGGCCTCGGCCGGCGGCTGGGACGACCTGCTCGACACCGAGGGAGGGGCGCAGCAGGATCGCCTCGCCGGCGGCGCCCAGCAGCTCTCGACCGAGATGGCGCGTGAGCTCGGCGACAGCGTCCGGCTCTCGATCCCGGTCGCCGCGATCCGCACCGAAGGGGATGGGGTCGTCGCCGAGGACGTGCGGGCGCGCCGCGCGATCGTGGCGATCCCGCCGACTCTCGCCGCCCGCATCGAATACGACCCGCCGCTGCCCGGCCCCCGCGACCAACTCACCCAGCGCATGCCGATGGGCACCGTGATCAAGTGCATCGCGGTCTACGACGAGCCCTTCTGGCGTGACGACGGCCTGAGCGGCCAGGCGCTCAGCCTTCCCGGCCCCGCGCAGGTGATCTTCGACAACACGGCGCCCAGCGGCAGCGGGATGCTGCTCGGCTTCCTGGAGGGCCGAGACGCCCGCCGGCTCGGCTCCCTGCCCGAAGGCGAGCGGCGCGAAGCCGTGCTCCGCGGCTTCCAGCGGCTCTTCGGGCGGAGGGCGGCGCACCCCGTGGACTACGCCGAGAAGGACTGGAGCGCGGAGCCCTACTCGCGCGGCTGCTACGTCGGGGTGCTCGGGCCGGGCGCCTGGACCCAGTTCGGCAAGGCCCTGCGCGAGCCGGTCGGCCGCGTCCACTGGGCGGGGACCGAGACCGCCACCCGGTGGATGGGATACATGGACGGCGCAATCCAGGGCGGCAAGCGTGCGGCGGCCGAGGTGATGCGCAAGGAAGGCGTGGCCGTGGCGAGCGCCGCCGGAGCGCGAGCCGCGACGGCTGCTCGCATCGCCTCTGGATGAACCTGATCGACGTCAGGCATCTCGGCCGCGAGCGGGTGATCGGCTGCTGGGAGCTCGACGGCGTCCTGATCGACCCGGGGCCGACGAGCTCAGTCGAGAACCTCGTCGAGGAACTCGGAGGCGAAGCTCCGCGCGCCCTTCTGCTCACCCACATCCACCTCGACCACGCGGGCGCCTCGGGCACGCTCGTGCGGCGCTGGCCCGAGCTGCCGGTCTACGTGCACGAGCTAGGCGCGGCCCACCTCGCCGACCCGAGCCGGCTGCTCGCCAGCGCCGAGCGGCTTTACGGCGACCGGATGGAAACGCTCTGGGGGGAAGTCGCACCGGTGCCGGAGGGGAACCTCCACCCCCTCAGCGGCGGGGAGGAGGTGCTCGGCTTCCGGGTCGCATACACGCCAGGCCACGCCTCCCACCACGTCAGCTACTTCGATCCGGGGAGCGGGCGCGCCTTCGTCGGCGACACCGCCGCGGTCCGGATCCCTCCCAGCGACCTCGTGATGCCGCCCACGCCGCCCCCCGACATCGACGTCGAGTCGTGGGAGGAGTCCATGGCGCGCATCCTCGAGTGGGGTCCCGAGAGCCTCGGGCTGACCCACTTCGGCGCCGTCGATGACCCCGAGGCGCACCTCGAGACCGTCCGGGAGCGCCTCCGCGAGCAGGCCGATCTGGCGCGCCGGAGCTCCGCGGAGGAGTTCGAGGTGATGATCCGCGAGCGGGTGGGGGCCGAGGCCGATGCGGCGACCGCGGAGGCGCTGATTCAGGCCGTTCCACCCGAGCAGCAGTGGGCCGGCCTGGATCGCTACTGGAAAAAGAGGAGCGATTGCGCGAGCTGACGCCTGCGAGCGACGGCCTGGACATGGTTACGAGTTGCGCGCCTCCGCAGGAGGCCCTAGGGTCGGACGAGGCCGTCTGGAAGAACGAGCGCCGGGGTTTGGCTCCAGTCGGGGAGAAGCAGACGTGACGGTCACGAGCTCACTTCGACGCTACTTCGCGCGTAGGGACGATCCCTATGCCGGCGGCGATCTCGAGAACGCGCAGCGGATCAGCTCGGTGCTCTGGGGGCTGCTCGTGCTGCTCGCCGTCGCCCTCCTTCCGGCCAGCCCGCCGAGCGAGCCCACCAAGGGCAGCGCTTGGGCGATCGCGGGCATCCTGGTGGCCCTAGGCGTTCTTCTGGTCTCGGAGAACCACCGCCGTCGAATCCAGAGCTGGGGTCTTCTCCTCGCCACCGGGTACGCGATCGTCGTGGGCGTGGCGCTGATGCAGTGGGTGGCGGGCGGCGTCGGAGAGCCATACGCGCGCCTGCTGCTCCTGCCGGTCGTGTTCGTCGCGGCGACCCAGCCGGCGCGGCAGATCGCGGTCTTCCTCCTCTTCGTGCTGGTCGCCTTGATGGCGCCGCTCCTCTATGACGGCTGGGACTCGAATCAGGCGGGCGCCGACCTGGCCTCCTTCGTGATCTGGTGCGGGCTCGGCATCGGGGGCAACCTGCTGATGACGGGCGTACGGGCACAGCGGCTGAGTCACGCGATCGAGGAGGCACAGGCCCGCGAGGAGGCGCGCATCGACAGCCTCACCGGCCTGCACAACCGGCGAGCCTTCGACGAGCTGCTGATCGCCGAGATCGCTCGGGCGCGCCGCCTCGACCTGCCCCTCTCGGTCGCGATGGTCGACCTCGAGAACTTCAAGGAGGTCAATGACCGTTGGAGCTACGCCCAGGGCGACCGCTGCCTGCGCGAGGTGGCCGAGACGCTCCGGGCCAACGTCCGCCAACCCGACTTCTGTTTCCGGTGGGGCGGGGATGAGTTCGCGCTGATCCTGAGTGGGACGCCGGCGGACGACACCGCGCCGATCGCGGATCGGCTCGGGGCGGAGGTCGCCAAGTGCTGCAAGCGGCCGGACGGCAGCGCGCTCAGCATCCGCTTCGCCGTGGCAGAGCTGCGGGATGGGATGACGCCGGCCGAGCTCACCGAGCTGGCCGGGATGGCGCTGACGGGCGCCAAGCTCGACGCCGCCCCCTAGCGGGACGGGGGCTTCAGTCGACGACGAAGGCGACGTCGTCGACGTAGCAGTAGGACCAGTCCTCGCCGGGCTCGAGCGAGCTCACGATCGGATGATCGCTCTCCCGGACGTGGGCCGATGCATGCCTGTTCGGGGAGGAGTCGCAGCAGCCGACCTTCCCGCAGCTGCGGCAGACCCTCAGGTGGACCCAGCTCGCGCCGATCTTGAGGCACTCCTCGCAGCCGGCGACCTCGTCCGGCTTTGCGACCGTGATCTGGTCCAGATGGGTGCAGACGTCCATCCGCTCGAGACTACATGCGCACCGCAGCCGCCCCGGAGCGCGACGGCTGCAGCCGCCGCGATCAGGCCCGGCTGAGCTCCCGGCCGGAGGCGAGCACCGTGCGGTCCCGGCCGCTCCGCTTCGCCTCGTAGAGAGCGGCGTCCGCCCGCGCGAAGAGCTCCGGCCCGGGCTCCTCGCCGTCCCACTGGGCGATCCCGGCGGAGACGGTCTGGTCGAGCGGCACGCTGCCGCGCAGCGTCTCGACCACCTGGCGCGCTTGGAGCGCGTCGGTGGCAGTCAGCAGCACGGCGAACTCCTCGCCGCCGTAGCGGGCGATCAGGTCCGCCGCGCGGAGGCGAGTCCGCCACAGCGATGCCACCTCCTTGAGGTGGGAGTCCCCGGCGGGATGGCCGTTGAGGTCGTTGAACTGCTTGAAGAAGTCGAGGTCGAGCAAGGCGACGCACAGCGGCGTCTCGGTGCGGCTTGCGTGCAGGATCTCGCGCTCGAGCTCCGCGTCCCAGGCGCGCCGATTCGGCAGCCCAGTGAGCGCGTCGGTACGAGCGGTCAACTCGAGCCGGGTGGCGAGCAGCTCGCGCTGGCGGACCAGCTCGCTGAGCGTGAAGCCCGAGATTCCCGCGATGACCATCCAGAGCAGCGCCACGATCGCCTCGGTGGCGGGGTATCCGCCACCGCTCAGCGCCGGCGAGGGGATCGCGTAGGTGATGCCGACGCCGATCACGGAGACCAGCAGCTGGGGGCGGGTCCCGTAGAGGGCGAACCAGAAGACCGGGAGCAGGACGACCGGGCTGTAGGCGACGACCGCGCTGTCGTTGCCGGCGCGAACGAGCCCGATCATCACGAACGGCAAAAGACATGGAACCGCCTGCATCCATGCCGGGTGACGCTCCCAGCGCGGTACCAGCGCGAGGACGACGCTGACCGGAATCAGCAGGCCGGCGAGCAGGTTTTCCAGGTTGATCGCATCGGGCAGAAGCGGCAGCAGGACGAAGGCGAGGACCCCCGAGCCGACCCAGGGCAGCAGGCGCTTGCCCGCCCCGTCGCCTTCCAAGGGCCTGCCGCGGGTCACGTTGAGTCCGGCCTCGATCAGAGGCTGAAGGGCCCGTCGCCCCTGCCTTCGGATCACGTCCGTGAAAAGGTTCCGGATTTCTGGGTCCGCGACAAG
>DATFPJ010000183.1:0-3045 GCA_035264865.1 Solirubrobacterales bacterium | reverse complement strand
TCGCGCGGAATCCCGGCCTTGATCTGGGCCTGGCGCGAGGGAATCTGACCCTGGCCGGCCTGGAGCACCTGGCCGTAGACGACTCCCTGCACCTCGTCGGGCTTCACCTCGGCGCGGTCGAGCGCCTCGGAGATCGCGGTGCCACCGAGATCGGTTGCATCGAGGGACGAGAGACCGCCGCCCATCTTCCCGAAGGGGGTCCTGGCGGTGGAGAGGATGACCGTCTTCGACATCTGCGCCTTTCGTCTGCGCCGGCGGCCTGCTCCACCGGCTGGTGATCGGGGGCGATCTTGGTCGCCGCCGTGGAAGTCGATACGGAAGGTTAGTGACCGCCTGTAATCTGGCGCCCCCTTGCGTGTGCACGTCTCCGACAAGTCGCTCTCCGAGGTAGACGCCGACCTGCTCGCCGTCCTGCTCTTCGAGGGCGACGACCTCCCGGAGCCGCTCGCCGGCGCACCCGGCTCCGACGAGGCGAAGGGCGGCTACAAGAAGACCGCCCTGCTGCATCCGGAAGCGCCGAAGCGGGCGGTCGTCGTCGGGCTCGGCAACCGTGACGATTTCATCCCCGAGCGCGCCCGTGTGGCCAGCGCGATCGCCGCCCGCCACGCCGCCTCCCACGAGGCTCGCTCGCTCGCGATCGCCGGGCCGGAGTCGGCCGACTCGGAGGCGCTCGCCACAGCCGCGGTGGAGGGCGCGATCCTCGCCTCGTATCGGTTCGACCGCTTCAAGTCGAGCAAGGACGACGAGGACTCCGGCGGTCACCTGGAGGAGATCACGGTGATCGCAGACGCTGGAATCGCCGACGCGGTCGAGGCGTCCCGCGTGGCGGCAGAGGCCGAGAACTTCGCCCGGGAGCTCCAGGACCTCCCCTCGAACGTCGTCACGCCCTCCTACCTGGCCGGCCGCGCCAAGGCGATCGCCGATGAGCACGACAAGGTGACCTGCGAGGTGCTCGGCCGCGATCAGATCAAGGAGAAGGGCATGGGCGGCCTCACGGCGGTCTCACAGGGGACGGCCGAGGAGCCGCAGCTGATCGTGCTGCGCTACCAGGGCGGCGGCGAGGAGACCCTCGGGCTGGTCGGCAAGGGCGTCACGTTCGACACGGGTGGGATCTCGATCAAGCCGGCCGGCTCGATGCACGAGATGAAGATGGACATGTCCGGCGCCGCGGCGGTGCTCGAGGCGGTCTCGGCGATCGCCAAGCTCGACATCCCGGTCGACCTGCTGGCGGTGATTCCCTCGACCGAGAACATGCCGAGCGGCACCGCGGTCAAGCCCGGCGACATCATCACCCAGCTCAACGGCAAGACCGTCGAGGTCAACAACACCGACGCCGAGGGCCGCCTGATCCTCGCCGACGCTCTCGCCTACTCGGTCGAGCTCGGAGCCGATCGGATTATCGACCTGGCCACCTTGACCGGCGCCGTGCTGATCGCGCTCGGGTCGACCTACGCCGCGCTGATCTCGAATGACGACGCCTTCGCGGCGCAGGTCGAGGGGGCGGCGGAGCGGACGGGCGAGCTCGCCTGGCGTCTGCCTCTACACCCGGAGTACAAGGACCTCACCAAGGGGACCGCCGCCGATCTCACTAACGCCTCGGCGAAGCGGAAGGCCGGGACGATCTACGCGGGTTCGTTCCTCGAGGAGTTCGTGGACGGCAAGCCGTGGGTCCACCTCGACATCGCCGGCACCGCGTGGGACGTGGGCCGGGAGTACGTCGGCAAGGGCCCTACTGGGTACGGAGTGCGGCTGCTCGTAGAGCTTGCGCGTTCGCTGAGCTAGACCGCTAGCAGCCGCAGCAGTCGCCTCCCAAGCACCCGGTCCCCCTCGATCCTGACGCGCCCGCTGGCGATCCTGCGGAGCGCCTTGCGCCCGCGCGGCTGCCGTGGATCCGGGACGCCGTGGAGGCGGCCCTGCAGGGTCGGCACGGTCGCGAAGTGGACGATGTCGGGAAGGCGTCCCGAGATCACGAGGTCCGGTTTGCGCGAGTCGCCGTCCTCGACGACGACGCTCCGCGCCCTGAACTGGATGCGAAGCGGCGAGAAGCCCTCGGTGAAGCGAAAGACGACGCGGCCGCGCATCCGCGCCGCCAGCTCGGGCTCGCGGGCGATCCCGCGCTCGATCAGCCCGTAGATGCTCGGGGCGACGCCGTCCTCGACCATGCGGCCGAGCCGGACCGCCGGAACCCTGCCGTTAGCGGCCACCAGGCCGCACCGTCATGAGCGAGGGGCAAAGCCCCGAGCGGTTATGAGGGGCGGCCGCTTGTGGCCGCGATCTGATGGCGAAGCCGTCAATCCGGGTCGATTATGAGACAGGTGCTCGTCCCGGTGGCGAGGAGCTTGCCCGTCTCCGCGGCCGTCAGCTTCGCCTCGGAGACGGCGTTCCTCCTACCCCGGTGGACGACCACCGCCTCGGCGCGGACCTTGCCCGTGTCACGCGTGATCGGCCGCAGGTACTTGACCTCGAGCGTCTGGCTGGTGTACCCGACTCCCGCCGGGAGCGTCGTGTGGACCGAGCAGCCGAGCGCGGAGTCGAGGATGGTCGAGGCATAACCGCCGTGGACCACCCCGATCGGGTTGTAATGCTCCTCGCCGGGCTCGCCCTCGAAGACCGCCCTCCCCTCCTCCAGCTCCGCGATCGAGAAGTTCATGACCACCGCGATCGGCGGCGGCGGTATCTCACCCGACTGGATCGCGCGGACGTAGGCGAGCCCCGGCATCTCGGCTCCGACGGCCGCGCTCGCCACCGGGTCCTGCCAGGTGATGGTCCGGCTCCGCAGGGATTGAGCCGGATCGGTATCGACGCTCAGGCTCGCCCCCGGCGACTCCATCAGACGGGTCGCTGCTCGCTGCGCTCCGAGCGCCCTCGCACGTGCTTGCGCCCGTCGCGCGGACGCTCCGGGCTGGCCGGGTATCGGAGGTCCGCGAGGATCTCCTCCGAGCTGATCCGGACCTGCTCTGGGTGAAACTCGAAGCGGAGTGCTCTCATGGCCGGCTCCAATCCAATGGTGTTAGTTGTTTCACGCAACCGCGATGGCGCGACCGT
>DATFPJ010000182.1:0-4133 GCA_035264865.1 Solirubrobacterales bacterium | reverse complement strand
ACCGTCACACCTCGGCCTGAAGAGGACCGGTCTGGTGGTCGCGACGGCGCTGCTGGCGATCAACGCCTGGACAGGGGTCCCGCTGCTCGCGATCTGGGTGGGATCGCAGGCGCAGGGCGGCAGGGTCCTCAGCACGCGAGGCGTGCTCACCGTGCTCGTGGTTTTGTCCGTGCTGATCTTCCTGATCGGCTGGGCGCTCACCTGGCTGAGTGCGAAGTACGACCAACTCACGGGTCGCCCCCGGCTGGCCGGTCTCACGTCGCCCTGGCACCGCGCCAAACGGGGTGACCGGGTGCAAGACATCCGAAGCCGCTACGGGATCAGCGCACCGGAGAAGGTGGTCGCCGCGTCGGTGATCGCCGGCGTCCTCGCCTTCGAGGTCTGGTTCTTCTTCATCGCGGGCTCGTCGCTGGGGAACTGAACCAACTCGCGCGGCCAAGGGCAGCGCTTCGCAACGGGAGCGACGGGACTCGAACCCGCGGCCTCCGGCGTGACAGGCCGGCGCTCTAACCAACTGAGCTACGCCCCCGAGGGCGCGCGACGGCGCAGGCCGCCGCGTTCTAGGCAGGCTAGCCGCTCAGCTCGGAAACGTTCGTCGCGACGGGACCCTTCGGGCCCTCCTCGGACTCGTAGCTGACCCGGGCGCCGTCGTCCAGCGAGCGATAGCCGTCTCCGCTGATGCTGGAGAAATGCACGAACAGGTCCTTGCCGCCGTCATCCGGCGTGATGAACCCGTATCCCTTCTCGTTGCTGAACCACTTGACGGTCCCTTCTGCCATGCGTTGCCTCCGCTCCTAGGTCTTGGGGGCGACCCCCGCTTTTGCTGGCGCGGGAACCTAGCGAACGGGCCTGCGGGATGCCGGCGCGCCGGACAGGGATTAGGGTCCCCGCGATGCGGCTGGTCAGCTACCGGGACGACGCGGGCGCCCTCGCCGGCGTACTGACCGAGGCGGGCGTGATCGACGCCGCCAGGCTCCTGGGGGTCGGGCGCATCGGCGTCCGCGAGCTGATCGAGGCCGACCGGCTCGGCGAACTGGCCGAACGTGCGCGAGGCGGCGAATCGGAGGCGATCGAGGACGCGGAGCTGCTGCCGCCCGTCCCGGACCCGGACAAGGTCATCTGCATCGGACTCAACTACCGCTCCCATGCGGTGGAGGCCGGAATCGATCCTCCCGAGCAGCCGACCTTCTTCGCCAAGTTCCGGAACGCCCTCGCCGAGCCCGACGCCACCGTCACCCTGCCCGCGGCGAGCAAGAAGGTCGATTACGAGGCGGAGGTCGCCTTCGTCGTGGGGCGGCGCTGCCACGAGGTACCTGCGGAGGAGGCCCTAGATGCGATCGCGGGCTACCTCCTGCTCAATGACCTCTCGGCCCGTGACCTGCAGTTCGCCACGCCGCAATGGATGCCGGGCAAGGTCTTCGACCGCTCGGCTCCGTGTGGCCCCGCGCTGGTCACCCCGGACGAGGCGGGGCCCGCCGATCAGATCTCGTTCACGCTCGACCTGAACGGCGAGCGGATGCAGGAGGCCTCGACCTCCGACCTGATCTTCCCGATCGCGGAGCTGCTGGCCCACCTGTCATCGCTGATGACCCTCGAGCCGGGCGACATCGTCTCCACGGGCACTCCATCGGGTGTGGGGAGCGTCCGCCAGCCGCGAGTCTGGCTCAAGCCCGGAGACGAGATCGTCATCACCTCGCCCACCCTCGGCGAGCTGCGAACGACGATTGCATAGCGAGCGCGCGTCTTCCGGGCGCAGCTAGCTGGAGCGCTCTTCGACCAGCTTCTCGATCTGGGCGTAGATCTCCGGTGCGTCCTTCTGCAGCCTCTTCACCTCGAAGTGCCGCAGCGAGATCAGCCTCAGCCTTGTCTTGGCGGTGACCGTGGCGCTACGCATCTGGTCGTCGAGCATCCCGGCCTCGCCGAAGATGTCGCCGGGGCCGAGTTCGGCGATGTGCTCGCCGTCACGCGTGACCTCGGCGGTGCCATCCTCGATCGCGAGCAGCTCGCGCGAGTAGGCGCCCTCCTCGATCACGGTCTCGCCCTCGGGCACCTCCCTCGACTCCGCGAAGAGCGCGACTCGCCGGAGCTCCTCGTCGGAGGCGTCCGAGAACAGTGGGATGCGCTTCAACTGGATTGCGTCCAACTTCTGTCCTCCCTACTCGTTCACTCCCCCGTTCGCCGTCAACGTACCCGAAAGCCGCTCGGGCAGGCGTAGCCGCCGCGTCGCCTAAATAGCTCCAGCCGGGGCGCCTGCCTGCCGATAGGGAAATTGGCGCTATATGCCCCTGCTCGCATCCATACCCGATTTCTTCTTCACCTGGTATCCGGTCTTCGGGGTCTTCTTCTCCGCATGCATCCTGATCGTCCTGATCGCCATGCTCCGCAGCATGATGGGGACGACGCGCCCCGAGACGGTGAAGGGCAGCGAGACCGACACCGTCCTTTGGGAGGAGGTTCAGGGGGTCGACGCAGCCAAGGAGGAGCTCGTCGACGTCGCCGAGTGGCTCAAGGATCCGAAGCGGTTCGAGGCCCTGGGCGCCCGGGCGCCTCGCGGCGTGCTGCTCTACGGCCCCCCAGGCACCGGGAAGACGATGCTGGCGCGCGCCGTCGCTGCGCACGCCGGGGTCGATTTCTTCGCCGCCTCGGGATCGAGCTTCGTCGAGATGTTCGTGGGACGCGGCGCGGCGCGGATCAGGCGCCTCTTCAAAGAGGCGCGCAAGTCCGGTCGCGCGGTCATCTTCATCGACGAACTCGACGCAGTCGGCGGCCACCGCGGCTCGGGCGGCGGCGACGGAGGGACATCGGAGATCGAGCAGGCCCTCAACCAGCTGCTGGTCGAGCTCGACGGCTTCGAGCGCGACCCGGGCACGGTGATCGTGCTGGCCGCGTCGAACCAGCTCGAGAAGCTCGACAAGGCGTTGCTCCGCCCCGGCCGGTTCGATCGCCAGGTGCTGGTGGCGCCCCCGGATCGGCACGGCCGCGAGGCGATTCTCCGCTCACATGCCAAAGGCAAGACCCTGTCCGACAAGGTCGACCTCGTCGACGTCGCGCGGAAGACCACGGGCCTGACCGGCGCCCAGCTCGCCAACGCACTGAATGAGGCAGCGATCATCGCCGGCCGCGCCGGGCGGATGGCGATCGACCGGGAGGACCTTGACGAGGCCCTGCTGCGCCAATCGGTGGGCTCCCAGCAGTCACGCCGGCTCACCGAGAAGGAGCGCCGGATCGTGGCCTATCACGAGGGCGGCCACGCGCTCTGCCGCCGGCTCTGCGGGCTCGATCCTCCGGAGATCCTCAGCATCGTGCCGCGTGGACCGGCGCTCGGCTTCGTGGCGCACTCGCCCAGCGAGGATCGCTACCTGCGCTCGCGCAAGGACCTCATGGACGAGATCGTGATCCTGCTCGGTGGCCGTGCCGCGGAGGAGGAAGTCTTCGACGAGGCGTACTCCGGTGCGGCCGATGACCTCTCGCGGGTCCAGCAGATCTGCGTTCAGATGGTCACCGAGTTCGGGATGACGATCTCGCAGGGACCGCCCGACAGCGCCCCCCTCGCCCGCCCCACCGGCGACTACGCGCTCTCGGATCGCACCCGGCGCGACGTCGACGAGAACGCGCAGGAGCTCGCGCACATGGCCTACGCCCGGGCGCGGCAGCTGATGGCCGTCAACCGGGAGTGCCTGGACGACCTGGCGGCCAACGCGCTCGAGCGCGAGACCCTGACGCGCGAGGACCTCGACGAGATCTTCGACGCCCACGATCTGCGCCGGTCGCTCCTGCCGAGCGACGAGCAGTCCGAGGCGCGGCGGCTGATCGAACGGGACCGGCCCCGGTCCACCGGCGCCCTGCTCCCGCAGCACGCAAAGCCAGACACACCCGACGACGAGGCCAAGAGCTAGGCCGAGATCGGCCCGCTGCACCGCGCCTTTCGCGCGGCTGCAATGGGCCCGGGCTGCCGGGGGATCCGCTACGGTCAGCGCCGTGCTGGCTCGGCTTTCGCTGCCGGCTCTGCCGCCGGCGATCAACCTCGCAAACGCTCTCCGTACGCTCGCGGCGCTCGTGGCAGCGCTGATCGCGCTCGTTGTCGGCGCCAACGCCTTCATCGTGCTCAGCACCCGCGGCGAGGCGACCAGCGA
>DATFPJ010000181.1:0-9503 GCA_035264865.1 Solirubrobacterales bacterium | reverse complement strand
TCATAGCGGGCCTCGCCGAGCCCGGCGCCGTAGCGTCCGGCCTCCGGCGCCAGGCCGCTCAGGTACTCCTCCAGACCGGGCGTCTCCGCGTCGGGATCGCCCGGGACGAACAGGTTCACTCCGAACGGCGCGGCGGTGCGCTCCCTGACCTCCTCTATCCGAGCCTCGAGCACCTCCGTGCTCAGGTAGCCCGCCGCCAGAAAGCCGAAGCCGCCCGCCTCGCTGACCGCCGCGGTCAGGTGCGGCGTCGAGGCCGCTCCCGCGAGGGGCGCGAGGACGATCGGATGTTGGAGCTCATCAAGGACCACGCGCGATGTTTGGCCGGGACGGATTGACGGCAAACGTCATCCCCCCGGGCTGTAATGGTCCCGGTACCTGCCCAGCCCACTCTCTGGGGCCAAAGCCATGCTCGAACACAACTTCGGCGGCACCCCCTTCACGGTCGGCATCGAGGAGGAGCTGATGATCTGCGATGCGGAGACCCTCGAGCTCGCGCAGGCGATCGACACGCTCCTACCCGCCCTGCCCGACGGCCTGCCCGGCGAGGTGAAGCCCGAGCTCATGCAGTCTGTCCTCGAGGTCGCCACCCTGCCCTGCGCGAGCGTGGCCGAGGCGGGCGAGCAGCTCCGCACGCTGCGGAGGGCTGTGCGCGAGGTCGCCGGGGAGCTCGGGCTCGCGATCGGCGCCGCCGGCACCCACCCCGCGGCGCTCTACGAGGAGCAGCTGATCGTCGAGCGACCCCGCTACCGGGAGCTCGCCGCGGAGCTCGGTTGGATCGCGGAGCAGGAGCTGATCTTCGGGACGCACGTGCACGTCGGCATGGACGATGCGGAGAAGGCGATCTACGTCGCCGACGGCATGCGGGGCTACCTGCCGCTGCTGCTCGGCATGTCGAGCAATTCCCCGCTCTGGCGGGGGCGCACCACGGGGATGATGTCCTCGCGCACGCCGGTCTTCCGGGCCTTCCCGCGGGTCGGGATCCCGCCCTACTACGGGACCTGGGACATCTACTCCCACCGGGTCGAGCAGATGATGCGAGGCGGCGCGATCCCCGACTACACCTACCTGTGGTGGGACGTCCGCCCCCACCCGAACCTTGGCACCGTCGAGCTTCGCGTCTTCGACCAACAGACGCGGATCGAGCACACCGTCGGCTTCGCCGCGCTGTCGCTGGCCCTCGCTCATCGGCTCGCGACCGAGTACGAGGCCGGCGTCGCGAGCATCGAGCACCCGCACGAGCTGATCGACGACAACAAGGTCCGGGCCGCGCTGGTCGGGATCGAAGGTAAGCTGATCGACTTCGACCGGGGACTGGAGGTGCCGGGCGAGGAGATGGCGCTCGGCGTGATCGAGGACCTGCGCGAGAACGCCCGCGAGCTCGGCTGCGACCAGGAGCTCGACGGGCTGGTGGACCTGGTCGAGCTCGGCACCGGCGCCCGGCGCCAGCTCGACTGGCTGGCCGAGCACGGGGACGTCAAGGGGCTGATGCGCGAGATCATCGCCGCGAGCGAGCCGGATTAGACCGGCTTCGAACCTGTTCCGGGCCGTTCGCTACGCTTTTAGTAGCAGATCACCAGGTTTTCAAGGCAGGAACTACGAAATCAGTACCGATGCCCGCGACGCAGTCACTGGAGAGCGCGCTCGACCTGCTCGGCCGACGGTGGGCGCTCCGGCTCGTCTGGGAGCTGCGGCGCAGCGCGCTCTCCTTCTCGGAGCTCCGCCGGGAGACGGGAATCAGCCCGTCAGTGCTCTCGGCGCGCCTCCGCGAGCTGACGGCGGCCGGCGTGGTCGAGCAGGACGGAAGCGCCCGCTACCGCCTCTCCGGTCGCGGCCGCGAACTCGCCCGTCTGCTCTATGACCTCAACAGGTGGGCCTCTCAGGCAGGGGTATCCTCGCGGGGTGAGCTCGCCTGAGCTAAGCGTCGTCTGCCGGTCCTGCGGCGAGGAGGTCAGCCCGTACGTCACGGAGTGCCCGTACTGCGGCACCCGGCTCCGGAAGCGCGCGCCGAAGCTGGAGCTGCGCGGCGACGAGCTCACCCCCAGGGAGTCCCGCCGAGCCCGGCGACGCATCGCGCGTGCCCAGCGCGCTGAGCGCCTCGGTGAGCGCCCGTACGCGGTGTTCGCCGCGATCCTTGCCGCGGCGGTGCTCTTGCTGGTCCGCGTCGCCAGTCCCGGGCTAGGCACCTTCGAGCTCGGCGGCCTGGTCGGCCCGGTGGGCGGCGACTGGTGGCACTACCTCGCGGCTCCTTTCATCTATCCCGACCTCGGCTATCTGTTCGTCGCCTCCTGCGGGATCGCGATGTTCGGCATCCCGGTCGAGCAGCGCCTCGGCCTGATTCCGACGGCGATCCTGATCGTCGCCTGCGGAGCGCTCGGCATGCTCGCCGCGGACGGCATCCACACCGCCTTTGCACCCGACGACGACATCCTCCTGGCCGCCGGCGGCAACGGGATCGCGCTCGGGCTGCTCTGCGCCTGGGCGGTGATGCGGGCCGCGGAGCTCCGGGCCGATCCCGGCGAGGACGTCGAGGTGATCGGCGCCGCGATCGCCGCGGCCGTCCTCATCCTGTTGCCCGTGGTCGACGACTTCGCGAACGTCTTCGCCGGCCTGGCAGGCGCCCTGGTCGGCGCCGGGTGCGGCCTGGCGGCCTCGATGGCCCGGCGTGAAAGGCGCCCGGGTTGACGGTCGAGCGGTTCATCACCCTCAGCCCGGAGCTGCACGATTACCTGGTCGCACACAGCTCCTTCCGGGACGGCTCGGTGCAGGAGGTCGAGCAGGCGGCCCGAGACATGGGCGAGCTCGAAGAGATGCAGATCGGCGGCGATCAGGCCGCCCTCATCACGGTGCTCGTCCGGGCGATCGGCGCCCGGCGGGCCCTGGAGGTCGGCACCTTCCTCGGCTACGGGGCGATCTCGATCGCCCGTGGCCTCCCCGAGGATGGCAAGCTGATCTGCTGCGAGCTCAGCGAGGAGTACGCCGAGCGAGCCCATCAGCACCTGACGAATGCCGGTCTCGCCGACCGTGCGGAGATCAAGGTCGGGCCGGCGCTCGACACGCTCCGGGGCCTCGGCGATGACGGCGCCTACGACTTCGCCTTCATCGACGCCGACAAGCCCGGCTATCCGGCGTATTACGAGGAGTGCCTCCGACTGCTTCGGCCGAACGGCCTGATCATGCTCGACAACACCCTCCGGGAGGGAACGGTGATTGAACCGCCCGAGGGCGATGAGGGAACCGCGGTGATCGCCGAGCTCAACGACCGCATCGCCGCGGACGACCGAGTCGACGTCGCGATGCTCGGCTTCGCGGACGGGATCACGCTCGCTCGCAAGAAGTGAGCTCGCTGCCGTCGGACGATCGCGGCTGGTTCGAGCTGGTGCTGGGGAATCAGCCGGCGGTCTGGCGGGCCCTGGCGGACGCCGTCAACGGGGAGGTCTTCACCGAAGCTGATGTCCAGGCGGCGATCGTGCCCGCCTCTCCCAATCGCTCCTTCTTCAACTCCGTCTTCTATGAGGACAGCGAGCACCTCGCCGACCTGCTTCCGCGGCTCGCCGAGATCTACGAGGAGGCGGGGGTCAACGCCTGGACGGTCTGGATCCCGGCCGACGATGAGCGGGCCCGCTCGGCCCTGGTGGACGCGGGGCACTCCCTCGACGCGACGCCGCGGGCGATGGCCTTCGAGCTGTCCGCCCTCCGGCTTCCGGAGCCGGATCCCGAGCTCGAGATCCGGCTCGAGATGGACATGGAGCTGCTCCGCCAGATCAACGAGACCGCCTACGGCTACCCGCCCGGCGATTTCCCGCCGATGGAGCCGATGCCGGGCACCGAGGCCTACCTGGCGAGCCTCAATGGGGAGACGGTCGGGACGACGCTCGCCTTCGATTGCGGCGAGGACACCGAGATCACCTTTGTCGCGACGCTTCCCGAGGCCCGGGGGCGCGGGGTGGCGAAGCGACTCCTCGGCCATGCGCTCGAGCGGGAGAGGGGCCGGGGCAAGCTGGCGAGCACGCTGATCGCGACCAAGCTCGGCTTCCCCGTCTACACGGCGCTCGGCTACCGCGACGTGGGCGGCTTCGAGATGTGGGAGCGGCGCAAGCCGGAGTAGTGTCCGCGTCGGTGGCGGGGCCGTACACCGACGAGCAGATCGACGCCGCGATCGAGGCGATCTCCGACCCGGATGTCTTCCGAGAGTCCGAGCGGCAGGTGGCGCGAGCCGCGCCGAAGCTCCAGCGGATCCTGGCCGACGCGCTCGGCTCCGGCGGATGGTTCGGCGAGTCGCACGAGGCGGAGGTGCTGAAGGCCGCGACCATGCCCGACGAGGAGGCGCGGCTCACCGCCCTGCGCACGCTGCTCGCCGAGGAGACGAGGATCGGAATGCTGGTCGGCGTGGCGGTCGGCTGGGCCCTCGCCGAGCGGCTCGAGGGACGAACGGAACCGACGAAGGAGGACTGAGCAGATGGAGATCAACTACCTGGGCCACGCGACGGTCGAGCTGGTGGAGGGGGACGTGCGGATCCTGATCGACCCGTTCCTGAAGCCGAACAACCCGGCGGCCGAGCTGACCGCAGAAGACGTCAATCCGACTCACGTGCTGATGACGCACGCCCACGCCGACCACTCCGCGGACGCAGTCGCCGTCGGCAAGCGCACCGGGGCGTCGTTCGTCGCGCAGTCGGAGCTCGCCAACGTGCTGCAGGAGCAGGGACTCGACGACGTCGCCGATCCGAACCTGGGTGGCACGGTCGAGTGCGAGTGGGGCTGGGTGAAGCTCGTCCAGGCCTTTCACTCGAGCACCTTCCCGGGATCCGAGGACGCGCCGTTCAGCCCGACGCCCGGGACCGTCACCGGTCCGGCCGCCGGCCTGGTCGTCAACTTCGCGGGGAAGACGCTCTATCACCTCGGCGACACCTGCCTGTTCGGCGACCTGCGGCTGATCGCCGAGCGGACACCGGTCGACATCGCCTTCATCCCGATCGGAGGGCACTACACGATGGACCGCCACGACGCCGTCGTCGCCGCGGACTTCGTCGGCGCCGACACGGTGATCCCGGTCCACTACAACACCTTCCCGCCGATCGAGACCGACGCCGAGGCGTTCCGCTCCGACGTCGAGTCGCAGACCAAGTCGAAGGTCGTCGTGCTCAAGCCGGGCGAGAGCCACTCGGTTTAGACTGGCCAGCCAGCCAGTTCGGTAGGCTGGCGGTCAGCGGACGACCGAGCGGCGAGAGGAGAGGGAAGTGGAGCCAGTCCAGGCCAGGGACGCCACCAAGACCGGCCCGACGAGGGGCCAGCGCGAGGACTTCCGCGCCACCTCCGACCCGGCCCTCCAGGAGGGCAACCGCTCCGACGTCAAGCTGCTCGACTACGGCCAGCTCTACAACCTCTGGGAGAAGCAGCAGTGGCTCACCCAGGACCTCGACTTCACCCAGGACCGGTTCGACTGGCACGAGCGCATCCCCGAGGAGGAGCGCTTCCAGCGCCTCTACGGCCTCTCCAGCTTCTTCATCGGCGAGCAGAAGGTCGCCGACGAGCTCGGCCCGATCATGCGCGCCGCGCCGACCGAGGCGCAGCGGATCTTCCTCTGCACGCAGATCGCGGACGAGGCCCGGCACGTGCGGTTCTTCGACCGCTTCTTCGGCGAGGTCGGCGTCCTCGAGGGCTCCGATGACCTGCCGCAGCGCCTCGAGGCCCTCGATCAGCACCTGAACGACGCCTTCCGGACGCTCTTCGACGATCTGCTGAAGAGCCGCGTCGACCGGCTGGCCAACGAGCCTGAGGACCGCGACGCGCTGGTCGAGGCGGTGACGCTCTACCACATGGTGATCGAGGGGATGCTGGCCCTCACCGGCCAGCACTTCATCATCGACTACAACGAGCGGATCGGGACGCTGCCCGGCTTCGTCGAGGGCTTCTCGAACGTCGCGCGGGACGAGCACCGCCATATCGCCTTCGGCGTCCGCTTCCTGACGGACTGCGTCCGGGAGGACGACCGCTACCGCGGCGTGATCCAGAAGATGCTCGAGCAGTCGATCCCGGTCGCCGACGGCGTGATCGATCCGCCCTGGCCCGAGGAAGAGGACAACACCGAGCTCTTCGGCGCCACCCGGGAGGACACTCACGCCTTCGCCGCGCAGGCACTCAGCCGCCGGCTGAAGGTGATCGGCCTGGCGGTCTGAGCGGAGCGGGCCCTAGGCCCGGCGCCGCTTGCTCTTCTTCTTCGTCGCCTTGTGCTTCTTGGCCGGCGTGTATGTCGGCGCCGGGGCGACGGTGCTCGACGACTCGACGCCGGTGCTGACGGTCCCGTCGGTGGTGGTCGTGCCGCCGGTGGTGCTGCAGCCGCTCGGGGCGCCCGGATCGGCGACTCCGTCGCCGTCCGCGTCGCAAGTCGAGGTGGTCGTGGAAGGTTCGACGCCGGTGGTCACGGGCGCGGTCTGAGTGCTGGTGGCGCTGCCTGTCTTGGCGGTGGCGCCCTTGTGGCGACGGTGCTTGGTGATCGGAGCGGTCGCGCCGGTCACCGTCGGATCGTCCGCCGTCACCGCCGGCACGGTCACCGTCTCGGGCGGCGACGCGTCGGTGGCGGGGAGCTCGGTCGGCTGGTCGGCGACGGGCTCGGCGGCGGGGGTCGGGGCGGGGACGTTGGCGGTCGGCGGGATGGGTGGAGTCAGGGTGCGGGTCTTGGCGGTGGCCTCGGGCTTGGCGGGCTGATGGTCCGCCGCCACGTGCTTGATCTCGGCCGCGCCGCCGGCGATGATCGCTGCCGTCGCGATGCCGGCCGCGGCCTTGGTGCCGATCGCGGCGGCCGCTCCGCCCGCGGCGGCAACTGCTCCGCCGCCTGCGGCGCCACCCGCCGCGGCGGCTCCGCCGACTGCGGCCGTGCCACCCGCTGCGGCGGCTCCCGCTCCAGCGGCTCCCGCGCCGGCCGCACCGGCGCCGGCGCCCGCTCCCGCGGCTCCGCCGCCACCGGCCGCGGCACCGCTGCCACCGCCGCCGAAGACGCCGCTGAGCTTGGCGAGCAGCGCGCCCTTGAGAACCAGAAGCGGCCCCGCCGGGAAGATCGCGGCGAGCGCCTTGGAGTCGGAGCGAAGCTGGGTGCGGAACTCGCCGCAGGCGTCGCAGCCCTTGATGTGGCGGCGCGCCGGGCCGGTGACCTTGGCGAGGCCCTCAGCGGCCTCAGCGAGCTCGATCCGGACCTCGTCGCAGGTGAGCTGCCGTGCCTGGCTCGACTCGGCAAGCGCGATCCGCGCGCGGACCAGCAGCGACTTGACGCCGGGGACCGTTGTGTCCATCGCCTGGGCGATCTCCTCGTAGCTCATCGCGTCGATCTCGCGGAGCAGGAGGGCGGAGCGCTGGGTCTCGGGCAGCTTGCCGACGTCGGAGAGCAGGTTGCGGAACTCCTCGCGGTTCTGGACCCGCTCGTGGGTGGTGACCCCGTTCATGTGGGGGTGGGTGTCCATCGTGTCCTGGCCGTCGGCCGTCGGCTTGCGAAGGTGGTTGAGGCAGCGGTTGCGCGCGATCCGGTAGAGCCAGGGCCTCACGGCGATCGGCCGCTCGTCCGCGACCATCGCGTTGAAGGCCGCGACGAAGACCTCCTGGAGCACGTCCTCGGCGTCCTCGGTCGAGCCGAGCATCTGGCGGCAGAAGCCGAGCAGCCGCGACTGGTAGCGCTCGACCAGCATGTCGAAGGCGTGCTGGTGGCCCTTGCGGGTCAGGGCGACGAGGTTCTCGTCCTCCTGGAAGCGCAGGAGGGGGGAGCGCCGGGCGAAAAGCCCGCGGCGCTGTGCGTGTGTGAGCGTTGAGGCTTCCAAGTGGGAAGGGACTTCGGGGCAGCTCTCCCTGCTGAGACGAACACGGTAGCAGCGGTTCCGTTGCGCTCAGCGCGGGCTTAATGCCCTCGAAACCTCGCGTTCACGCCGCCCAATCGGCCGCTATTTGCGGGGATTCTCTCCCTCGGACCACCATTTTCCCCTGCGGGCCTAAAGGGAGGCGAAACTGCGGCGCCGCGCACGCGCGGGACTACGATCTGTTCCCGCCGGGGTGACGGAACTGGGATACGTGGCCGGCTTAAACCCGGCTGCCCCGTATGGGGCTTGTGGGTTCGAATCCCACCCCCGGCATCTCCACCGAAGCAGGCCCTCGCGGCGAAACGTCCCGCGCTGCGCCACAGGGGGCAGCCCGGGACGTTCGCGGCAGGCCCCCGCGCCGAACGTCCCGCAGCGCGCCCTATAGGGGGCAGCCCGGGACGTTCGCGGCAGGCCCCGGCGCCGAACGTCCCAGGGCGCGCCGCATAGGGGGCAGCCCGGGACGTTCGCGGCACGGCCCAGGACGTTCCCGGGCCGTCAACGCTCGAGCCGCTCCTCGACCGAGCGCACCTTGTCCTCGGCGTCTGCTCCCTGTCGCGGCGCTCATCGAGGTTGAGGACGGTGTAGACGCGCGGCAGGCCCAGCTCGAAGGGACGCCGTGGAGATCGGCGACGACGGCGAGGATGTCGTCGGTCGCGCCCTCGAGCTCGGTCCCCATCGCGTGCAGCTGGAACCGGACCCTGTCCTGGGCGGCGAGGCGGCGCTGGATCTCCGCGATGTACTCGCCCGCGCTCGGGTCCGAGCGGCCCAGCCCGATCACGGTGAGCTCGGCGGTCGCCACTCCGCGGCTACTCGCCGTCGTAGAGCGAGGGGAGCGATTCGATCCGCCGCCAGCCCTCGCCCTGCTCGACCTGCTCGACCTCGATCGATTCGAAGTAGTCGTCGAGGACGGCCTCGCGCTCCTGGGCGAGGGGCGGTGAGCAGTAGTCCTCCTCCTCCCAGACGGCGGTCTCGTCCTCCTCGCGGCGGGCACCCTCGAGGGACCGGGTGAGGGCGCGCCCGAAGGGGCGCATCCCCTCGAAGGCCCTCTGGTCGAGTTGGACGCGGAGGTCCGGGAGCCGGTCCTCCTTGGGTGTGGCGCGGACCAGGTAGTGGGCCATGCGCCGATTCTAGGTCCGGCGGGTATGGTCGCGGCCATGAACGTGACGATCGTCGGCGGCCACGGCAAGATCGCGCTCCGTCTCGAGAAGCTGCTCGCCGAGCGGCGCGACAGCCCCCGCGGAATCATCCGCCACACGGAGCAGGCGGGGGACCTGGAGGCGATCGGCGCCGAGCCGATCGTGCTCGACATCGAGAACAGGGAGATCTCGGACGCGGTCGCCGGCGCGGACGCGGTCGTTTTCGCGGCGGGGGCCGGCCCGGGCAGCGGCCCCGCGCGCAAGCGGACCGTCGACTACGGCGGCGCCGTGGCGCTGATCGAGGCCGCCCAGCAGCACGAGATCCGGCGCTATCTGATGGTGAGCTCGATCGGGTCGAACCGGCCGGAACGATGGACGGACGACATGCGCCCTTACTTCGAGGCGAAGGCCGAGGCCGATAAGGCGCTGATCGAGAGCGGCCTCGATTACACGATCGTCCGGCCCGGCGGGCTCACCGACGATCCGGGCACGGGCAATGTCGCTGTAGGGGACCTTGAATACGGCA
>DATFPJ010000180.1:0-10159 GCA_035264865.1 Solirubrobacterales bacterium | reverse complement strand
CCGTTCTCCGACTCGACCACCAGCGCGACGGCGCTGACCCGGTCGCCCTTCTTCAGGTTCATCACCCGCACGCCCTGGGTCGCGCGGCCCATCCGGGAGATCCCGTCGATCGCGTTGCGCTGCACCATTCCGTTCTGGGAGATGAAGATCAGCTCCTGGCCCGAGCGGACGACGCGGGCGCCGGCGAGACCGCCCTTCTTGGCCGTCAGCCTCGCCGTCAGCATGCCCTTGGCGCCTCGTCCCTTGACGGGGTAGTCCACGAGAGGCGTCCGCTTGCCGTAGCCGTTCTCGGTCACGACGAGCAGGTCGCCCTTCGTGTCCGCGTGATCGACGACGTCGAGGGAGAGCACGCGATTCCCCTTGTCCGAGACGTTCATGCCCTTGACGCCGGCGGTGGCCCGGCCCATCGGCCGCGCCTGCTTCTCGGAGAAGCGGGCGGCGTGGCCCGACTTGGAGGTCATGATGATGTCGTCCTTGCCCGAGGTCATCCGCACCTGGACCAGCTCATCGTCCTTGCGGATGTTGATCGCGATGATCCCGTCGGCGCGAATCGGGGTGTCGTAGTCCTTGAACGGCGTCTTCTTGACCATGCCGTGCGCGGTGCCGAAGACGAGGTACTTGCCCTCCGAGAAGTCACGGGTCTTGATCACCGTCATCACCTTCTCCTTCTCCTTCAGCGGCAGAACGTTGACCAGCGCCCGGCCGCGAGAGGCCCTGCTGCCCTCCGGCAGCTCGTAGACCTTGAGGCGGTAGACCTTCCCCTGGTTGGTGAAGAAGAGCAGGTAGTCGTGGGTCGAGCAGACGTGCAGGTGCTCGATGTAGTCGCCCTCCTTCATGTTCATGCCCTGCACGCCCCGGCCGCCGCGGCGCTGCTGTCGATAGGTGGCCAGCGGGGTTCGCTTGGCGTAGCCGGAGGCGGTGATCGAGACGACCATCTGCTGGTCGGCGATCACATCCTCGATGTCGAGCTCGCCCTCGGCCGCGGTGATCTCCGTCCGCCGCTCGTCGCCGTAGCGCTCGGCGATCTCACTGAGCTCGGACTTGACCAGGCCGAGCACCTTCTTCTCGTCGGCGAGGATCGCCCTCAGCTCCTTGATGCGCTTGGTGAGCTCGGCGTGCTCCTCACGGATCCTGTCGGCTTCGAGCGCCGTGAGACGCTGCAGCCGCATGTCCAGAATCGCCTGGGCCTGGGGACGCGTCAGCGTGAACTTGTCGATCAGGCCGTCGCGCGCCGCGTCCGGGTCCTTGGATCCGCGGATCAGCTTGATCACCGCATCGAGGTTGTCGAGCGCGATCAGCAGCCCCTCGAGGATGTGGGCGCGAGCCTCGGCGCGAGCCAGCTCGTGCTGCGTGCGGCGAGTGATGACGTCGCGCTGGTGGACGACGTAGTGGCGGATCGTCTCGAGCAGGCTGAGCGTCCGGGGGACGCCGTCGACCAGCGCCACCATGTTGATCCCGAAGCTCTGCTGCATCTGAGTGCGCTTGAAGAGCTGGTTGAGCACCACCTTGGCCGGGTCGCCACCTCGCTTCAGCTCGATCACGATCCTCATCCCGGATCGATCGGACTCGTCGCGGAGGTCCGAGATCCCGGTGATCTTCTTGTCGCGGACCAGGTCCGCGATCTTGGTGATCAGGCCTCCCTCCCCGCCCTTCTTGACCATGAAGGGCAGCTCGGTGACGATGATCGCCTCCTTGCCGCCCCTGATCGGCTCGACGTGCGCCTTCGCACGCACCTTGACCGACCCGCGGCCGGACGCGTATGCGTCGCGGATTCCCTCGGTGCCCATGATGATTCCGCCGCCCGGGAAGTCGGGTCCCTTGACGTGCTTCATCAGCCCCTTGAGGTCGATCTCCGGATCATCGATGAATGCATTGACCGCGCCGGTCACCTCTCGGAGGTTGTGCGGGGGGATGTTGGTCGCCATCCCGACGGCGATGCCTGAGGCGCCGTTGACGAGCAGATTCGGGAAGCGCGCCGGCAGCAGCAGCGGCTCCCGGGTGCGCTCGTCGTAGTTGGGACCGAAGTCGACGGTGTCCGCGTCGATGTCGCGGAGCATCTGCGTCGCCAGCGGGCCCAGCCGCGCTTCGGTGTACCTCATGGCGGCCGCGGGGTCGTCGTCGATCGAGCCGAAGTTGCCCTGGCCGTCGATCAGCGGGTAGCGCAGGGAGAAGTCCTGCGCCATGCGGACCAGCGTGTCGTAGATCGCCGAGTCCCCGTGCGGGTGGTACTTACCCATCACCTCGCCGACGATGAAGGCGCACTTGCGGTACGGCCGGTTGGGCTGCAGGCCGAGGTCGTGCATGGCGTACAGGACCCGGCGGTGGACGGGCTTGAGCCCGTCCCGGACGTCCGGGAGCGCCCGGCCGACGATCACGCTCATCGCATAGTCGAGGTAGGACGAGCGCATCTCCTTCTCGAGCTCGCGGGGCTCGACGTTGCCGGTCAGGGCGTCCAGGGTCCCGCCGTCGTCGGGTGGCGCGGGGCTAGACATCGAGGAACCTCACGTCGCGGGCGTGACGCTCGATGAAGTCCTTGCGTGGCTCCACCCGGTCACCCATCAGATCCGAGAAGGTCTGCTCTGTGTTGAGCGCGGCCGCGTCGTCGATCGCGACCTGCTGAAGCGTGCGGCTGGCCGGGTCCATCGTCGTCTCGCGGAGCTGCTCCGGATTCATCTCGCCGAGGCCCTTGAAGCGCTGGAGCTGGACACCCTCCCGGGCGAGCTCCAGTACCGAGCGACGGAGCTCGGCGAAGGAGTCCGCCTCGCCCTCCTTCTCGCCCAGGGAGACGACAAACGGGGGTTCGCCGACCAGCTCGCGCAGCTTGGCGTGGGCCTCGATCAGCTGGGCGTACGCGTTGTCGTCGAAGAGCTCCTTGCGCATCCGGTGCTCCCGGGCGAGGCCGGTGCGCCGGTGCGTGCCCTTCACCACCAGGGCGCTGCGGTCCTGCTTGACCAGCTCGGTGATGTAGGGGCGGTCCTTGGGGTCCTTCGCCTTGAAGACCTTTGCGGCGTCGGCCATCGTCTTCGCCTGCGACTCGAGCAGGTGGGACTCGGAGATGAAGTCGATCACCTCGTGCCCGAACTCGGCCCGCAGCGTGGAGAGCCAGCCCTCGAACGCCTTGTAGTGGCGGGTCAGGTCCTGCCAGCGGCGCTTGCTCAGCTTGCGCTGCTTGCCGTCGGCGTCCATGACCGTGAACTTCTCGAGCTTGTCGCGGAGCAGCAGCTCCTCGAGCTCTGACTCGCGCTCGATCCAGATCTCGTTCTGGCCCTGCTTGAGCTTGTAGAGCGGCGGCTTGGCGATGTAGACGTAGCCCGCCTCGATCAGCTCCGGCATCTGCCGGTAGAGGAAGGTGAGCACCAGGGTGCGGATGTGCGCGCCGTCGACATCGGCGTCTGTCATCAGGACGACCTTGTGGTAGCGGGCCTCGCCGAGGGCGAACTCGTCGTGGACGCCGGTCCCGATCGCCGTGATCAGCGCCTGGATCTCGTTGTTGGCGAGGACCTTGTCGATCCTGCTCTTCTCGACGTTGATGATCTTGCCGCGCAGGGGCAGCACCGCCTGGGTGTTGCGGTCGCGTCCCTGCTTCGCCGAGCCGCCGGCCGAGTCGCCCTCGACGATGAACAACTCCGCCAGCGCCGGGTCCTTGACCGAGCAGTCCGCGAGCTTGCCGGGGAGGGTCGAGTTCTCGAGCGCGGACTTCCGCCGGGTGAGGTCGCGGGCCTTGCGGGCCGCATCGCGGGCGCGCGCGGCGTCCACCGCCTTGACCAGGATCCGGCGCGCATCGGCCGGGTTCTCCTCGAGGAACTCACCGAGGGAGCGGTTGACGACCTCCTTGACCAGGCCCTCGATCGGGGGGTTGCCGAGCTTGGTCTTCGTCTGCCCCTCGAACTGCGGATCGGCGAGCTTCACGGACACGACCGCCGTCAGTCCCTCGCGGACGTCCTCGCCGGTGAGGTTCTCGTCGTTCTCCTTGAGCAGCCCGCGATTGCGCGCGACGGCATTCAGGGTGCGGGTCAACGCGGAGCGGAACCCGGAGAGATGGGTGCCGCCCTCGTGCGTGTTGATGTTGTTCGCGAAGCTGAAGATGGACTCCTGGTAGGAGGCGTTCCACTGCATCGCGACCTCGACCTGTCCCTCGTCGGTCTCGCCCTCGAAGAAGGCGATCTTGCGGTGCAGGGGGTCCTTGGACTCGTTCAGGTGCCTGACGAAGTCCGCGATGCCGCCCTTGTACTGGAATTCGACCCTCTCGCCGGCGCCCCGCTCGTCGATCAGCTCGACCTTCAGGCCGCGCGTCAGGAAGGCGGTCTCGCGGAGGCGCTCGGCGAGCGTCTCGAAGTCGAACTCGATCTCCTCGCCGAAGATCTCCATGTCCGGCAGGAAGGTGATCGTCGTGCCGGTGGTCTTGACGGCGCGGCCCTTCTTGAACTTGGCAATCGGCTTGCCGCGCTCGTAGCTCTGCGTCCAGACCGCCCCGTCGCGCCAGATCTCGAGGTCGAGCCGCTCCGAGAGCGCGTTCACGACAGAGACGCCGACGCCGTGCAGACCGCCGGAGACCTTGTAGCCCCCGCCGTCGCCGAACTTGCCGCCGGCGTGCAGCGTGGTGAGGACGACCTCGGCCGCGGGCTTGCGAAGCTTGGGATGGCGCTCGACCGGGATACCGCGGCCGTCGTCCACGACGGTGCAGCTGTTGTCCGGATGGAGGGTGACCGTGACCCGCTTGGCGTGCCCGGCGATCGCCTCGTCCACGGAGTTGTCCACGACCTCGTAGACCAGGTGATGCAGCCCCCGTGGCCCGGTCGAGCCGATGTACATGCCCGGCCGCTTGCGGACGGCCTCGAGCCCCTCGAGGACGGTGATGTCCTTCGCGCTGTACGAGGAGCCCTTCGAGCCGGGCGCCTTCGGCTTGGTTTTGGTCGGGGCGCGCTTGGCAGCGCCGTTCGTGCGGGAGGAGCCCTTCTTGCTGGCCCCTCCGCGCTGGGAGGTGTTTGCCACTCAGCTTCCTTTCAGTCCATTCAACGGACACCTCGACCTTCGTGACCCGGCTTGGAGACTCCTTGCGGACAAGAGGGTCGAGGCCTCACTCAAGTACACATAAGTCTACCAGCCGAAAGCGCCGGAAATTGCGTCAAAGGGCAAGAAAACCCCTGCAAATCACGAATTAAAGTGAGCCTAACGGGCGTCTCCGGAGGCGGTGAAACGGAGGGCGCGCAAATCCGTCCCGGATGGGAGCTTCTCGCGCAGCTGATCGGCGATCCGGGCGCCCAGGAAGTCGAGCTCCTGGGCCCAGGTCGCCGAGCGACAGGCGATGGTGACCACCCCCTCGCGCTCGGAGACCGGCGTCGCCTCGCGAGCGATCGCCTCTCCCACCGCGCCGGGCCAAGCGCTCTGCACGGCCGCCAGCAACGTGGCGGGCTCGGCGCCCTCGAGCGCCGCCGAGACCGCCTCGGCGATCGGACGCGGGGCCCGCCGCCTGCTCAAGCCGCCCTCAGCACCGGCTCGAGGGTGGCCGCGCCGGCGCTCATGCACAGCCGGAGCGCGGAGGCCGAGGGCACGTGGGCCCCCTCCGTGGCGGTGACGAGCGCCTGCCCGTCGCCCTGCTCCAGCAGCTCGACGAGCAGGCGGCGGTGCTCCGGATCGAGCTCGCTCATCACGTCGTCGAGCAGCATCAGGGGGCCGGAGCGGCCGGCTTCCAGCAGAACCCGCCGCTCCGCGAACAGGAGAGCGAGGAGGGCGAGTCGCTGCTGGCCCTGCGAGCCGAAGCGCCGCAGGGCCCTGCCGCCGAGGCGGATCTCCACCTCGTCGAGCTGAGGCCCATAGGAGGTGTAAGCCCGGCCGAGATCCTGCTGGCGCCGGCGAGCCAGCTCGGCGGCCAGCTCCCCTGCGTCGCCGGCGGCGCGCGGGCGATAGGAGACCTCCGCCTCCGGCAGCCCCAGCCGCTCCGCCAGCTCGGCGAAAGGCTGGGCAAGGGCGCTCACGGCCTCGGCCCGCGCCGCCATCAGCGGCTCCGCCTCCGCCGCCAGGCGCTCGTCCCACGAGGCGAGCGACTCGGCGCCTCCGAGGCCGGCCTTGATCCGCGACACCAGCGCGTTTCGCTGCGCGAGCGTGCGCCCGAAGCGGCTGCGCAGGTCCGCGCGAGCCGGCCAGATCGCGCCGCAGAGCCGGTCGAGGTGGGCGCGCCGGTGCGCCGGTGCGCCCTTGATCAGGGCAAGCCGATCCGGGTGAAAGACGCTCACCAGCGGCCGCTCGCCGGCCTCGATCGGCGCTGGCCGCCCGCCGAGCAGGTGACGCCGCTCGCCCGAGCGATCGAGGGCCGCGAGGAGCGTCTCGCCGCCTGCCAGCTCCAGCTCGACCCGGGCGCCCTGCTCTCCGAACCGGATCACGTCGCGGTCGTTGCCGGCGCGGAACGAACGCCCCGTGAGCCCGAAGTAGACGGCCTCGATCAGGTTCGTCTTCCCCGCCCCGTTCGGGCCGCAGGCCACGACGATCCGGGCGTCGGCCTGCACCCGCGCGTCGAGCAGGTTGCGGAAGCCGCGGGACTCGACTGTGCGAACGACCGGCATCAGTCGGGTGGCTCCTCCGGAACTGAGCGGGTCGCGCTCTCGCGCGCCCTCGCATGAACGGGGCCCCCTCTCATCTCCTACACGTTCAGGCGAATGGGCATCACGAGGTAGCTGAAGTCGTCTTCCGCGGCCGGCTCGAGCAGCCCCGGGCGTAGCGGGGAGATCAGCTTCAGCACCACCTCGTCGGAGTCGATCGACTCCAGCCCGTCCCGGACGAACTCCGGGTTGAATCCGATCTCGAGCAGCTCGCCCTGATAGGGGGCCGGCAGCGCCTCGCGGGCATCGCCCAGGTCGGGCGTCTCCGCGGAGACCACGAGCTCGCCCTCCGAGAAGGAGAGGCGCAGCGCCGCGTTCCGCTGGGCGAGCTGGGAGACGCGTCGCGTCACCTCGAGCAGCTCCGCCCTGGGCAGCTTCACCTCGTGCTCGTAGGACTCCGGCAACAGCTGTTGATGGTTCGGGAACTGACCATCGATCAGCCGGGAGCTCAGCGAGGTCTGCCCCACCCGGAAGATCGCCTGGTTACGGGTGAGCCAGACGCTGAGGCTCTCCGCGCCTCCCGCGTCGATCAACCGTGCGAGCTCGCGCAGCGCGCGCGCCGGGACGTTCGCCTCCAACCGCTCCGAGACCGACGTCACGAGCTTGGTGGTCTTCACGGCGAGTCGGTAGGAGTCCGTCGCCACCATGGTCATCTCGTTCCCCTCGACGGTGACCAGCACGCCGGTCAGGACCGGCCGCGCCTCGTCCCTGGAGGCGGCGCGGGCAACGCGGTTGATGGTGTCGCGCAGGGGAGCGGCCGGCAGCTCGACGGCCTCCCCCTCGGACTCGGGGAAGCGCGGGAAGTCGTCAGCCGACAGGGTGCGCAGGTGAAAGCGCGAGGACCCGGCGCTGAGCTCGATGTCGCGCTCGGCTTCCCGCAGCGCGAGGCTGACCGGGCCGTCCGGGAGCGAGCGCGACACCTCGACCAGCAGGCGTCCCGGCAGGACGACCGAGCCGCTGCCCTCGACCTCCCCCTCAAGCGCGACCTCCAGGCCTAGCTCCATGTCGGTGGCGCGAAGCCGGGCCCCACCCTCGGTCGTGATCAGGATCCCGGAGAGGGCCTGCAAGGCCGCACGGGCCGACACCGCCCGCGAGACGACCAGAAGCGCGTCCAGTAGCGACTGCCTTGTCGTGTTGATCTTCATCGCCTGTTCCTGGGTTTCCCTAGGAGTAGTAAGGGTTGTGGATGGCGTGGATATGTGGAAACCCTCCTTCGTCGATTGTTTCAATCGGTTCGGTCACGATCCATCGCGGTCGTCTCCAGGCGGCCGCGGATGCGCTCCAAGGCCCGTGAGAGGCCGGCATCCTCGAGCGCCCGGCGCTCGACCTTGCGGATCGCGTGGAGCACGGTGGTGTGGTCGCGGCGGTTGAAGGCCGCCGCGATCGCCGGCAGGCTGAGATCGGTCAGCTCCCGGGTCAGGTACATCGCGAGCTGGCGCGCACTGGCGATGGGAGCGGCTCGGCTCGGCGAGAGCATGGTCTCGGTGGTGATCCCGAGCTCGGCGGCGACCGCCTCCTGAACCGCCGCTGCGGTGGTGCCGGCGCTCCGCTCGTGCAGCTCGTCCGCGGGGACGGCGCCCTGCACCGAGTCGGCGGTTACCTCGGAGGCGGTCAGGGAGGAGAGCGCGACCACTCGCGTCAGCGCGCCCTTGAGCACGCGGAGATTCGCCGATGCCTTGGAGGCCAGGGCGCGAAGCGCCTCGGGCGGCAGCGGCTCGGTCTGCTCGCGGGCGAGGTTGCCGAGGAAGACCAGCCGCGTCGCCAAGTCCGGAGGCTCGACGGGGACGGTGAGGCCCCACTCGAAGCGATCGCGCAGGCGGTCGGCGAGCTGCTCGAGCTCGCTCGGGACGCGATCGGCGGTGAGGACGATCTGCGCTCCGCCCTCGTACAGCGCGTTGAAGGTGTGGAAGAACTCATCGGCGGTGCGGGCCTTGCCCTGGAGGAACTGGACGTCGTCGATCAGCAGCACGTCGGCGCGGCGGTAGCGCTCCTTGAATCCCTCGATGCCGGTCCCCTGCAGGCAGGAGACGAAGTCGTTGGTGAACGACTCGGCCGTCGTGTAGTGCACGGAGAGCTGCGGGCTGTGGCGATGGAGGTAGTTCGCGATCGAGCCGAGCAGGTGCGTCTTACCGAGCCCCGGCGGGCCGTGCAGGAAGAGCGGGTTGTATGCCTCTCCCGGCGCTTCGGCCACCGCCAGCGCCGCGGCGTGGGCGAGTTGGTTGCCGGGACCGATCACGAAGCGCTCGAAGGTGTAGTCGGGATTGAGGGTGACCTTGCTGGCCGCGTCTCCCCGAGTGGCCGGCGGGGCGCTCCCGCTGACGAGCTCCACCTCGCGAATGCCCTCGACCGCCCGTGATGCCGCCGCTCGCAGGAGCTCCATGTAGCGCCGGCCGACCCAGCGGGTGACGCGGCGGGGGCCGGTCAGATAGAGCGTCGCGCCGCGGCGGGAGACCGGTGAGAGAGGGGCGAACCAGAGCCGGAAGGTGTCCTCATGGACGGAGGAGGCCAGCTCACGCTGGATCTCGCGCCAGGGCCCTTCGACTTCCCGGCGGGCTTCCCCGGCCTGGTCCGGAACCTGATCCTCCTCTCGTTCGCATTCGAGGGCGCTCTTGGGGGGAGCTGCCCGTCACAGGTGGAAGCGGCGATCATAGGCTCGGCAGGCGTGCCTGACGGGGCGTGCCAGGCGGCCACCGTGCAAAACGCGGCTAAAACCGAAGCCGCTCTTGCGCCGTCCCGAGCCGCCGCCGAGGGCGGGACGGCCACGGCCTATACTGCCCTGCCTCCCGCCCCCGGAGCGGCTCTCGAGATGAAGCGGACCTACCAGCCGAAGAAGCGCAAGCGAGCCCGTACGCATGGGTTTCGTGCCCGCAGCCGGACACGATCCGGCCGCGCGATCCTGAGGCGCCGGCGCCAAAAGGGCCGCAAGCGCCTCACTCCCTGACGCCTTGGCCTCCAAGGGCCGCCCCGAAGCGCGACGCCGCCGCCTGTCTCGCAGCGGCGACTTCGACCGGGTCTATCGCGAGGGCAGCTCGCGGGCGAACCGCTTCCTGGTCGTCCACTCCTTCGCCCGCGGCGACGAGGAGCGTGCGGACGGTTCCCGGCTGGGCCTCTCCGTGGGCCGCAAGATCGGCAAGGCCGTCACTCGAAACAAGGTGAAGCGGGCCGTCAGGGAGGCCTTCTGGGAGCTCTCGGACCGCCTCGAGCCGGGCGACGACTACGTGATCGTGGCCCGCCCAGGCGTCGAGGGGCTGCTCGAGCGGGAGGGCCAGGAGGGCCTGCAAGCCTCCCTCGCCGAACTGGTTCAGGCTCAAGCTGAGCGTGAGAGTGAGGAGCGTTTGTCGTGAAACGGTTGCTCTCCGCGCTGCTGATCGCTCCGATCCGCGCCTACCAACGCTGGATCTCCCCCGCCCTCGGCCCGCGCTGCCGCTACTACCCCACCTGTTCGAGCTATGCGATCCAGGCGATCGACGAGCTCGGACCGCTCCGCGGGTCGATCCTCGCCGCCTGGCGCCTGCTGCGGTGCAATCCGTTCAGCAAGGGGGGAATCGACGAGCTCGCCGACC
>DATFPJ010000179.1:0-3246 GCA_035264865.1 Solirubrobacterales bacterium | reverse complement strand
GCGATCTGCCCGACCCACTCGATCAGCTTGGCGTGCGTGGTCGGTGCCTCGGTTGCGGCGGTCGTCTCACTCACTGATGCGCTCAACTCCTTGTCGATGATCGATGGATGATTCCCGCTCCCCCTGCGAAGGCGCGGGATGACACCCGGCCGTCGTAGCGGTTTATAGGGGGTTTGTTCGGGCTCGCGGTGCATACCCGTCCCACGGCGGAACCCTAACCCGGACGAGGCACCACCATGACCGGGCAGGGGGCTCCCCGGATCACGCGTGAGGAGACGCTGCCGATCAGCAGCCGCATCACGGGGCCGAACCCTCTCGAGCCGAGCACGAGGAGATCGAGTCCCATCTCCGCCGCCTCGAGCAGCCTTTCGACCGGGTCGCCCTTCACCACCACCGGGAGCGCCCGCAGCTCGGGCTCGAGCTCGGCGACCGCACGGTGGAGGCGGGTCTGGAAGTCGGGGCCGGCCTCGGCGCCGACCTGTGCGGCCGCGGCGGCGCCCATCGGTGGAGCCGGCGTCATCACCCCGACCACCCGCATCGACGCCCCGAACTTGCGCGCCAGCGTGGCCGCCTCGTCGAGCGCCGCCTGGGACTCGGCCATACCGTCGTAGCCGACCCCGACGACGCGCAGCCGATCCTGGGAATGATCCTCCTCGCCGTAGCCCTTCGGCGCGATCACCAGACGGCAGCGAGCACCGTGGAGAAGCTGCTCCGCGACGCTGCCCGGCGCGACTGAGCCGAAGGCGGCGTGATGGGTCGACCCCAGAACCACGAGGTCGGCGTCTCCGCGCTCGGCCAATGCGTGAAGGGTGTCGGCGGGCGATCCCTTCTCCACGTGGACCACCTCGAGCTCGCCGCCGTCCCTGGCGACGATCCTCTTGGCGAGGACGACTGCGTCCTGGCCGCGGTCGTTCTCCTCAAATCCGGCGACGACCTTCCTGTAGAGAGGCTCTGCGACCACCGGCGGAGCCTATGCCGATTTCCGCCGGGTTCGTTCGTCGTCTAGGCGTGAACGGGACTCGAGCTGAGAACGGCGTCGAGCAGGCCGGGGAATCGCGCGTCGAGATCGTCGCGCCGCAGCTCGGTGAGCTTCGTGGTCCCGCGGCGCTCCTGGCGGATCACGCCGGCCTCCCGCAGCACCCGGTAGTGGTGGGTCATCGTCGACTTGGCGACGCCGAGGGTGATCGATCCGCACGTGACCGGCGCGGCCGAGGCGGCCAGCTCCCGCACGATCTCGAGGCGCTGCGGATCGCTCAGCGCGTGCAGGACGGCCGGCAGCTCGAGCTCGCTCGTATCGGGGTGATGAAGGTTCATCTGCCTTTCCGATTGTACGACGTTCGTAGAACTTCTTTGGTACTATGTTCATCGTACTATCGAACAGGCACGGAGGCAAGCGACATGCCCAACACCCAGACACTCGAAACCACCAGCGCCTCCCAGGAGCAGGCCCAGCACGAGCACGACGCCAGTGAGTCGCGGCGGGCGGCAGCCGTCACGGCCGCCTACATTCTCGAGGCAGTCCGCAAGTGAACCCCGTCACCGCAGCCAAGGGGATTGTGAGAAGGAATTCCAACGCTCTCCTTTTGATCGTCTGTCTCGGTCAGTTCATGACGATCCTCGACGTCTCGATCGTGAACGTCGCGCTGCCGGCGATTCGCGACGACCTCGGCTTCTCCGCTACAGGCCTGCAATGGGTCCTCAACGCCTACACGCTCACCTTCGCCGGCTTCCTGCTGCTGGGTGGGCGCGCGTCTGACCTATTCGGGCGGCGGCGAATGTTCTTCGCCGGGACCCTGCTCTTCTCCGGGGCGTCGCTGCTCTGTGCCATCTCCCCCTCGCCGGCCCTCCTGATCGCCGCCCGTTCGCTGCAGGGCATCGGCGCGGCCATCCTCTCGCCGGCGACGCTCGCGATCATCACCACCTCCTTCGATGAAGGGCCGCCACGCAACCGGGCGCTGGGCGTCTGGGGCGCGATCGGCGCAGTCGGCGCGACCGCCGGCGTGCTGCTCGGAGGAGTCCTCACCGAGGCCTTCAGCTGGCCGGCGATCTTCCTGATCAACGTCCCGATCGGCCTGGCGATCGTCGTGTTCAGCAGCAGCCTGGTTCCCGAAGGGCGCAGCGAGGTGGCCAACCGTCACTTCGACCTCCCGGGCGCCGTTCTGGTGACCCTCGGGATGACGGCCCTCACCTACGGCATCGTCACCACCGATCGGCTCGGCTGGGGATCGCTTGGCGTGCTCGGCCCGCTAGCGGCCGCCGTTCTCCTGCTCGCCGCCTTCACGCTCTACCAGGGAAGCCTGGCGAGGGATCCCGCCAGGGTACCGCTGATGCCGCTGAGCGTCTTCCGCATGCGGAGCCTGACCGCCGCGAACGTGGTGATCTTCATGCTCTACGCCGCGATCTTCGGGTTCTGGTTCTTCCTCTCGCTCTACATGCAGGGGACGCTTCACTACAGCGCCCTGCACACCGGGATCGCCTTCGTGCCACTGACCGCAGCCGTCGCCGCGGGCGCCACGCTCGCGCCCCGGCTGGCTCGGCTGATCGGCGCCAGGGTGACGCTCACCGCCGGGATGCTCTCCGTCGCCGGCGGGGAGCTGCTTCTGACGGGCGTCACGCCGACCGGCAGCTACGCGGGGCACGTCCTCCCGGGAGGGTTGTTCGGCGCCTTCGGGCTGGGCCTCGCGCTGGTGCCCGCCACCATCGTCGCGGTCCAGGGGGTCCCCCGAGCCTTGAGCGGGCTGGCGTCCGGCGTGCTCAACACGTCGCGCTTCATCGGGGCGGCCCTCGGCCTGGCGATTCTCACAACCATCGCGGTCTCGCACACCCACTCCGAAATCAGCTCCGGGACGGCGGCCGCCACCGCGACCACTGACGGTTTCCAGCTCCAGTTCATGATCGGCGCGATCTTCTGCGTCGTCGGCGCCCTCGCGGCGATCGCCCTCCTCCGGCCGCAGCGGGCGGTCGAGGTCCCCGAGGGCGTCCCAGAGGCCGAGCGAGCCTAACTCCCTCCCTCCACTCGCCGATCGGGTGGCCGGGCTCACGCCGAGGACAGCGCCGTCCCGGCGGGCCGGCTGGTCGAGCCCAGAGGGTTCGATCCGCTCCGAGCGAGCGGATCGTCCCGCGCGGCCGCTTTGTACTGTTCCCGCCCCGCCCCGAGGGGGCGACGCGTTATGCGCTTCTACGAGTTCGAAAGCCGCCGGATAGTCGAGCGGGCCGGGATCCCGGTCACCGAATACGGCTTCTGCA
>DATFPJ010000178.1:0-1777 GCA_035264865.1 Solirubrobacterales bacterium | reverse complement strand
GATCGAGCTGCCGCGGAACATGCAGCGCAGCATTCGCGAGGCGAACGAGCTGATGGAGGTCTCGCGCGAGCAGCTCGAGGTGATGCGCCGGCAGGCGGACCAGGCGCTGGAGCAGGCCGAGCGGATGAACGAGCTCCTCGGCCGCGTGGTCAAGCTGACCGAGCCGCTCGAGCGTGCGCAGCGCGGCGGCGAGTTCATCGGCGAGCAGCTCAAGAGGGCGCTCTTCGGGGGCGAGGAGTTGCCGGGAGGCCCCGCGACCGAACCCGAGGGGCCACCCGTCCTGCCGGGGGCCACCGACGAGCCGGCGAGGAAGGTGCTCGACGCGCCGGAGGAAGCCCACGGACCAGTGAATGAGGCCGGGAGGGCGATGCATGAGGCCGAGGGAGCGGTCGATGAGGCCGAGGAAGCGGCCGATGAGGGACGCGATGCGCGAGGCGGCTCCGCCGAGGAGCCGCCCGTCTCACCAAGCGAGCGGTGAGCCGTCCGGCCGCCGGCCTCTGCGATCGTTGCCGGCATCAGCGAGTAATCCGGAACACCCGCGGCTCCGAGTTCTCGCTCTGCGAGCGCTCCAAGACCGACCCGGAATTCCCCCGCTATCCACGGCTACCGGTGCTCAGCTGCCGCGGTTTCCAGGAGAGGGCCGGGGGTAATGGCTGAGGGAGATCATCGACCGATGTTGATGGGGACCCCGAAGGCCGCACTGCCGTTGCTCTGCGCCGTGCTCACGCTCGGCCTGGCCGCCTGTGGCTCCGGCGATGAGACGAGCACGACCGCCACGCAGCCCCCGACCCTCTCGATGGAGACGGCGAACCACCTCGCGAAGCTGAGCAACCGGATTGCGGACGACCTCGACAACGGTCTGACCTGCGACGCCGCCCACGCCGCCGACGATCTCCAGGCCGCCGTCGAAGACGCCGATCTCGCCGTAACCATCCGGCCCGGGGTGGAGGAAGTCGCCTCGCGGCTCGTCGACGAGGTCAACTGCCCGCCCCCGCCACCTCCGCCGGAGCCGGAGCCCGAGAAGAAGAAGGACGAGCACAAGCAGGAAGAAAAACGGAAGGACTCCGAGTCGCAGAAGCAAACTGGCCACGGCGGGAAGCTCCCGCCTGGCCAGGCGAAGCTCGAGGGGGAGGAGGGATGACCCAGCTGATCGGGAACCGCTACGAGCTCGGAGATCGTCTCGGCCACGGCGGCATGGCGACCGTCTACCGCGCGCATGACCGCAAGCTCGGCCGGGAGGTCGCAATCAAGCTGCTCGCGGACAACTTCGCCGGAGACGACGAGGTCCGCAAGCGGTTCTCTCGCGAGGCGCGACTGGCGGCGAAGCTCGACCACCCAAACGTCGTCCAGGTCTTCGACGTCGGGGAGGAGGACGATCGCCCCTACATCGTCATGGAGTACGTGGACGGCGGGACGGTGGGGGACAGGCTGGAGCGCCGCCGCCGCGCCCTCGCCACCAACGAGGCCGTGCAGCTACTCACCCAGCTCTGCGACGGGCTAGGCCACGCGCACGCGAAGAAGCTTGTCCATCGCGACATCAAGCCGCAAAATCTCCTGGTGCGCGAATCCGACGGCTGCCTCAAGATCACGGATTTCGGCATCGCCAGGGCAGCGGAGGAGACCACTCGGTTGACCAGGCCGGGCAAGGTGATCGGCACCGACCGCTATATGGCGCCCGAGCAGCTCGCCGACGGCCAGATCACGCCGGCAGTGGACGTCTACGCCTGTGGCGTGGTCGCCGACGAGATCCTTCCCGAGGCTCGGCCGCCCGAGCTGC
>DATFPJ010000177.1:0-4154 GCA_035264865.1 Solirubrobacterales bacterium | reverse complement strand
TACACCGCGACGCCGATCCCGGGTCAGCCCGGCACGGTCGCGATCGCCGGCCACCGCACCACCTACCTGGCGCCGTTCCGCCACATCGATCAGATCCAGGACGGCGACGAGGTCCGCATCGAGATGCCCTACGCCGCCTTCACCTACTCCGTCGAGAAGCACGAGGTCGTCGACCCCGGCGACGTCGGGATCACCAAGCCCGTCGGCTACGACCGCCTCGTGCTGACCGCGTGCCACCCGCCCTACAGCGCCGCGCACCGCTATGCGGTCTTCGCCAAGCTCACCCGGATCGACCTGTTCGCGATCTCGGGTGTGGGGCGCTGGACGGCGCCGTAGCGGCGGCCGCCCCTCGTCTCTCCTCGAGCGTTACTCCGGCAGGCCAGCGGCCTCGAGGGCTGTCCGGCTGTCGGGATCGAACACGAGGCCCACGACCCTGCCTCCACTGAACGTCCAGACCGAGCACATCGGGTGCTCCACCGCGACTCCGCTGGTGCGTCCGACGGCAGCCTGGCGTCCGACGACCAGGACGGCGTCCTCTCCGATCTCGCGGAATTCTTCGCCGACGAGCCTGTAGTCCCGCCAGTGACGAAGGAATTCGCGCATGAACGCCTCGATCTCGTGGGCCCCCTTCGCGACCAGCTTTTCGTTGGCGTCCGGCATGTAGCTCTGAAAGACGATCTCGCTGTCGAACAACTCGACTCCCGCAGCCATCCGCCCGCGCTCCCAGTCGGCATAGATGCGGCGCACTACGTCGACGTGTGACTCCGACATCGCCGGCGCAGTATCTCGCGCGGGAGGCCGCTAGAGCCCGCCCTGGCCGTCGGGGGTTGAGGTCGTGCTGCCGGGGACCGAGGTCCCGCCGCTCGGCGCGGTGGTCGAGGTCGAGTCCGTGGGCGAGCTCGTCGTGGTCGGCTCGGTCAGCCTCTCGGTCGCCGGGTTCGCCTTGGTTCCCGCGCCTCCATCGTCGTCGGAGTCGTCCTCCGCGACGATGATCAGGGCCACGGCGAGGCCGATCACCAGGGCGAGCAGCAGGCCGATGATCCAGCGCGCTCGGGGGTTCATGGTGGGCGAGCCTAGTCGAGCACCCGGCCGAGAATCCCAAGCGCCTCGTCGACCTCGGCCTCGCCGATCACGAGCGGCGGCAGGAAGCGCAGCGTCCGCTCGCCGATCGGATTGACGATCAGTCCCTCACCGAGAGCGCGGGAAGCCGTCTCCTTCGCATCGGCGCCCACCAGCTCGGCGGCGACCATCAGCCCGCGCCCGCGCACCTCCGCGATCCCGTCGAGCGACTCGAGTCCTTCGCAGAACCGGCCGCCGAGGTCGCGCACCCTGCGGAGGAGCGCGGGATCGTCGATCACCTCGAAGGCGGCCAGCGAGGCCCCGGCAACGAGTGGCCCGCCGGCGAAGGTCGAACCGTGGTCGCCCACCTCGAGCACGTCCATCGTCGCCTCATTCGTGATGCATGCGCCAACCGGCAGCCCGCCGCCCAGCGCCTTCGCCGTGGTCATCACGTCGGGCCTCGCCGGGAGCTGCTCGTAGGCCCAGAGCGAGCCCGTCCTCCCCATCCCCGTCTGGATCTCGTCGAAGACGAGGAGCGCCCCGGCCCGGTCGCACGCCTCGCGCGCCGCGAGGATCAGCTCGTCGGGGACGACGTTGACGCCGGTCTCGCCCTGGATCGGCTCGAGCATGACGGCAGCAGTCGCATCGCCCACCGCGGCGATGAGCGCGTCGGGGTCTTCGCGCGGGACGACGCGGAAGCCGGGCAGGTACGGCGCGAAGCTCGGGTTAGCCGCCAGTCCCGGCGTGGCCGACAGGGGCCCCATGGTCCGCCCGTGGAATGCCCCCTCCAGCACGACGATCTCGGGCTCGGAGGTACCCCGGCCGTGGGCGTGCTTGCGGGCGAGCTTGATCGCGCACTCGTTGGCCTCGGTGCCCGAGTTGCAGAGAAACGCGCGGCCGCCGAGGCTCGACTCGCAGAGGCGCTGCGCGAGCCGCACGCCGCCCTCGGTCAGGTAGAGGTTGGAGGTGTGGGTGAGCGTGCCGACCTGCTCGCGCACCGCCTCGACCACCGCGGGGTGGCAGTGCCCGACCGAGCAGACCGAGATGCCGGCGAGGAAATCGAGGTACTCCTTGCCCTCGGAGTCCCAAAGCCTCGCGCCCTCGCCCCGGACGAACTCGACCGGCATTCGCGCGTAGGTGTGCACGACCCAGCGGCGCTCCAGCTCCTGCAGCTCGGCGAGCTTCACGCCGTGATCTTGGTGCCGATGCCCGCGTCGGTGAAGAGCTCCAGCAGCAGCGTGTGAGGGCGGCGGCCGTCGACGATGTGCGCCGCCTCCACCCCGCCGTCGATCGCGTCGACGCAGGCGGCGAGCTTCGGGCGCATCCCGCCCCCGACGCCGTCCAGCGCCGCGCGCACCTCGTCCGCCGTCGCCTGCGAGATGCGCGAACCGGTGTCGTCGGGGTCGCGTAGCCAGCCGTCGACGTCGGTCAGAAAGATCGCCTTGTGGGCTGCCATCGCTGCGGCGACCTTGCCGGCGGCCTCGTCCGCATTGACGTTGTAGGAGTGACCGTCCCGGTCGGTCCCAACCGAGGCGATCACCGGGATGTAGTCCTCCGCGATGTGCTCGATCACGTCGACGTTGACCCGGTCGATCTCGCCCACGAAGCCGACGTCCGCCGAGCTGCCGACCGGCCGCACCTCGAAGAGCGAGCCGTCCTCGCCTCCGAGCCCGACCGCCCGCTGCCCATGCCGGCTGAGCCGGGTGAGGATGTCGGAGTTGATCTTGCCGAGCAGGACCATCTTCGCCACCTCGACGGTCTCGGCATCGGACACCCGCAGGCCCTCGACGAACCTGACCTCCATCCCCATCCGCTCCATGTAGTGCGTGATCTCGGGGCCCCCGCCGTGGACGATGATCGGGTTCATCCCGACGTACTTGAGGAGGACCACGTCGCGGGCGAACGCCTCGCGCAGCTCCTCGTCGCGCATCGCCGCTCCGCCGTACTTGATCACGATCGTGCGCCCGTGGAACTCCCTGATGTAGGGGAGGGCCTCGAGGAGCGTCTCGACGGAGCCGGGGCCGTTCACGTCGTGTACTCCGCGTTGATCCGGATGTAGTCGTGGGTCAGGTCGCTGAAGTAGACGTGGGCGTTCGCGTCGCCGCGCCCGAGCGCGATCGAGATCTCCGCCTCCGGCCAGTCCGACGCCAGGTCCGTGGCCCGGATCCGATCTGGACCGAGCTCGTCGACCTCCTGCCCGGCGAGCGCCATCCCCGCAGCCTGCGCGATCCGGCCCCAGTTGGAGTCCCGGCCGAAGAGCGCCGTCTTGACCAGCGGGGAGTTGGCGATCGCCCGCGCCACCCGCTCGGCCTCGTCGGAGGACGCCGCGCCGCTCACCTGCACCCGGCAGACCCGGGTGCCCCCCTCGCCGTCGGCGACGATCTCCAGGGCGAGCTGCAGCAGCACCGCATCGAGAAGACCGTCGGGCAGCGGCTCGCCGGCGGCGCCCGTCGCCTGCAGCAGCACCGTGTCGTTGGTGCTCATCTGCCCGTCGACGGTGATCCGCTCCATCGAGGCCGCGAGCGCGGACCGCAGCGCGGCCTCGGGGTCAGGGATCGCCGCGTCGGTCTGGACGAAGCAGAGCATCGTGGCGAAGCCGGGCTCGATCATCCCCGCGCCCTTTGCCTGCGCAGAGACCGTGACGCCGTCCATCCTCACGGTGCAGCGCTTCGGGCCGCGATCCGTGGTCATGATCGCCCGCGAGAAGTCCTCGCCGCCCTCCGCGGAGAGGCTCTCCGCCGCCTCGCGCACGCCCCTGGTGACCGCCTCAATGTCGAGTGGGACGCCGATGGTCCCGGTCTCGGCGACCGCCACCGTACGCGGCTCGGACCCCAGGGCCTCCGCCGCAGCGTCCCGCATGGCCAGGGCGTCGCGGTAGCCCTGCTCCCCCGTCGCGGCGTTCGCGTTCCCCGAGTTGACGGCCACCGCGCGGATCGCGGCTGCGTCGCATTCGCGCCGGCAGACCCGGATCGGCGCCGCGGCCGCCGCGTTGCGCGTCAGCGCCAGCGCCGAGCGGACCTCGGGCGCATCGCAGGCGAGCAGGCCGACGTCGGTGCCGCCGTCGCCCTTGAGCCCGCAGGCCACGCCTGCGGCGC
>DATFPJ010000176.1:0-10307 GCA_035264865.1 Solirubrobacterales bacterium | reverse complement strand
GCACAACCGTGTTGGCGGCCTCGTAGTCGGCGGAGTGATCGCGGATGCCGCAGGCCTGCGCCGTGCAGCCCGGGGTGTCGGCCTTCGGGTAGAAGTACAGCGCGACCCACTGACCGCGCAGCGACGAGAGCGTGATGGGCTCGCCATCCTGGTTGGGGAGCGTGAAGCCGGGGGCCTCGCCACCCGCGTCGATCATCTCTTCCTCCTTGCCTCGTACCGCCGCACCGATGCGACCGGCGCCTACGCCTGAACTGTATACAACTATCCGCTTGCTGGAGCCTAAATCAGGCGACGGCGGGCATGATGACGGGTGATGGGCTGGATTTCTGTATACAGGTACGTGTAATCTCCCCAGGGTGGCGGGCCGGATGCAGCCGCCGAAAGGAGAGCGAAGGTTGAGCCGAGCGAGAGGTGCGGAGCTGATCACCTCGTCCGTGCGCTCCCGGGGTGCGGCCACCCGGGATGCGACCGGAGCGGGAGAGCAGCGCTCCCCCGCCTACCGGCGCGTCGAGGAACTGCTCGCGGCGCAGCGATGCGTGATCCTCGACGGCGGGATCGCCACCGAGCTCGAGGAGCTGGAGATCCCGGGCTACGAGCTTCGCGACGATGCGATGTGGGGGATCTGGGCCCTGCTCAACGCCCCCGGCGCCGTCAAGCAGGTGCACCGCTCCTACGCCGAGGTCGGGTGCGACGTGATCTCGACGGATACCTGGGGGATCCAGAGCGCGATGAACGGGTCGGCCGCGCTCTCCGGGCTGGCCTCCGGCGATTGGATGGAGCTGGCTCGCCGCGGTATCCGGCTGGCGCGCCAGGCGGTCGCCGAGGTAGGTCGCGAGGGCGAGGTCGCCGTCGCCTTCAGCCTCCACGGGGACGTCACCGACGACCACGGCCTCGAGCGGCTCGAGCTTCTGGCACGGGTCTTCGAGGAGGAGCCCCCGGACCTGGTCCTGCTCGAGACGATGTCGCTGGTCCAGGACGTCACCTTCCGCGGGGTCGAGACGCTGGTCGGCAGCGGCTTCCCGGTCTGGCTCAGCTTCAGGCGCTGCCGCCACGGGCTCTGCGGTGTCTTCGGACAGCACTGGGGCGGCCCCGAAGGCGACCTCTTCGGGCGGGCCGCTCGGCGCTTCGAGGAGATGGGCGTCGGCGCCCTGATGATCAACTGCATCCCGCCCGATCACGTGGCCGGGATGCTCCCCTGGCTGCGCGACTTCACCGACCTGCCGCTCGGCGTCTACCCCAACCTCGGCTACTACACCGAGTCGGGCTGGGCCTTCGACCGCCAGATCGGCGGCGCGGAGTACGCGGAGCTGGCCGCCCAGTGGAGGCAGGAGGGGGCTCAGCTGATCGGCGGCTGCTGCGGCGTCCGCCCGCAGCACATCGCGGCCGCCAAGGCCGCCCTCGAGGGCACGCAACCGGGCCGGCGTGACGGGGTCTCGACAAGCTACGGCGCCGATCTCGGCGAGCATCCAGCCCGGGCGGAGTCCCCGCCGCTCGAGAGCTGGCGCGACGAGCACGGGCGTGAGCTCTTCCCGCTGCCGATGCCGGAGCTGCTGGTGGAGCCGGGCGTCTTCGTCCCCACGCAGGGCAGCTTCCTGATCTGGAAGCACCTGTTCATGAACGGCATCGGCGAAGGCCAGAACTGCCTCGACGTCGGCTGCGGCACCGGCCTGCTGACGGCCCAGCTCGCGCTCAACGGCGCCGCCGCCGTACACGCGATCGACATCGACGAGCGAGCCGTCGCGAACACTCTGAGCAACGCCTTCCGGAACGGGGTCGCCGACCGCGTCACCGGCGAGCAGGTGGATCTCTACCCCTGGGATCCGCAGCAGCGCTATGACGTCGTGGTCGCCAGCCTCTACCAGATGCCCAATGATCCTGTGAACCAGCTGGGCAGCCACCGGCCGCTCGATTTCTGGGGCCGCAGCCTCCTCGACCATCTGCTCTCCCTGCTCCCGAGTCTGCTCGAGCCGGAAGGACGCGCCTACGTCATGCAGCTCTCGATCCTGAGCGAGCGGGAGACACTCAACCAGCTGCGCCGCAACGGCCTGCGCTCGCAGGTCGTCGACTACGCCTTCCTCGAGCTGGGACCGGCGCTGGCCGACTACGCCGAGCAGATCGGCCGCGTCGAGGAGCTCTCGGACGCCTACCACCTGCGATTCGGCGAGGAGGACACGATGATCGCGTACCTGCTGGAGATCACGGCGGGGGATGGCTTTGCGCCTCGCGAGCGACGGAGCGCCTCATGACGGCCCACTACATGATGGAACTGCCCCTGTCCGCGGCGTATGAACGGATCGACGGGATCCTGGAGGGCGGCGGGACGGTCGTCCTGGACGGCGGCGTCGCCACCGAGCTGCAGCGGGTGCGCTCCGAGGATCGTGGTGACGTCCACGAGCCGTGGGGGACCTGGGCCCTCTTCCAGGGCCCAATGGACGTGCTCGAGGTGCATCGTCGCTACGTCGCCGCCGGCGCCGACGTGATCTCGACCAACACATGGTCCGTGCTCGAGGCCGCCGATCAGTCGCCGAGCGTGCCGACGGGGCCGGGGCGCGAGCCGCTCTGGGCCTATGCGGCCCGCCTGGGAATCAGGCTCGCGCGTCAGGCGGTCGACGAGGCCGGGCGCGGCGGGGAGTGCGCGGTCGCCTTCTGTGCCAACTCGGCTCTGCTGGACCGCCGCGCACAGGGCCGGCTCGAGCTCCTCTCCTGGGCCTGGCAAGCGGAGCCGCCCGACCTGGTCATCCTGGAGACCCTCGAGGCGGTCCCCGACGAGCTGGCGCTGGAGACGATCGAGATGGTCACCGAGACCGGCCTGCCGGTCTGGATCAGCTTCCGGCGCGGCCACCAAGCGATGGCCCGTGCCGACGGGACGCCGGTCCCCGATCCGGACCCCGATGCCTTCGCCGAGGCGCTGGGCCGGCTGGAGAGCATCGGCGTCCGCGCGATTCTGGCCAACTGCGTTCCCGCGCGCGGCATCCGGGAGACCGTGGAGTCGCTCCGTTCCGGGACCGCCCTCCCGGTCGGCTGTTACCCGAACCTGGGCCACGGCCAGGGCTCTGACTGGGAGTTCGACCCGGACGTCGGCCCCGGCGAATACGCCGCTCTCGCACGTTCCTGGCTCGACGCCGGAGCGCGTGTGATCGGCGGCTGCTGCGGCGTCACCCCGGAGCACATAGCGGCGCTGCGCACCACGCTGGGCAGCGCCCCGCCGGCCGAGCCGCTGGGGATGGAGACCTGAGATGCCGTTCTTGCTCGACTGCCCCCACTGCGGCCCTCGCGAGGCAACCGAGTTCGTGTACGGCGGCGAGGTCATGCGCCGCCCAACCGGACGCCCGCCGAGCCGCCGCGAGCTGAGCTCCTACCTCTACTTCCGGGAGAACATCCCCGGGCCGCAGCGCGAGTGGTGGTTCCACTCCTCCGGCTGCGGGCGCTGGCTGATCGCCAACCGCGACACCCGCGGGGGAGCCGTGGCCGCCACCGAAGCAGCGGGCGGTGCGGAGGGGTCGTGAGCGCCCGCCGGCTCCCCGAGCAACCGGGTGAGCTGATTCGCCGGGGGCGGGAGATCGGCTTCACCTTCGACGGCACCGAGCGGCGCGGGCTCGAGGGGGACACGATCGCCTCGGCGCTTGCGGCGGACGGCCAGCGCGTCCTCTCGCGCTCCTTCAAGTACCACCGCCCCCGGGGCTTGTTCTGCTGCTCGGGGCAGTGTCCGAACTGCCTGGTGGACGTCGACGGCGCCCCGGGGGTGCGCGCCTGCACCGAGCCGCTTCGCGAAGGCATGGAGGTCCGGCACCTGAACGCCTGGCCGAGCCTCGAATTCGACGCGATGCGCGCGGTCGACCGGGTCGGCCGCCCGTTCACCCCGCCCGGGTTCTACTACAAGACCTTCATGCGGCCACGGCGGCTGTGGCCGCTCTATGAGCGCGGGATTCGCCGGGTCGCGGGCCTCGGCCGGTTGCCCGCGGAACCGAGCGAGCGCCAGACCCGCGCGGATCACCGCACCCGTCACGCCGACGTGCTCGTGGTGGGTGGCGGCCGAGCCGGCCTCGAGGCCGCGGCCGATGCCGCCGCGGCCGGCGCAGACGTCGTGCTCGCCGATGACGGTCCCGTCCTCGGCGGCCGGATGCTCTGGAGTGGCTTTCAGGCCGAGGCCGCGGCGCTCGCCCGCCACGTTGCCGAGCTCGGCGTCGAGGTTCTCTCCCCCGGCTCGGCTCTCGGCTGGTTCCACGGATTGGTCCCCATCTGGCAGGACGACGTCATCCACCGGGTGCGGGCGGCTTCGCTGGTCGTCGCGACCGGAACCATCCCGCAGCCCCTCCCCTTCCGCGGCAACGACCTTCCCGGCGTGTTGCTCTGCGACGGGGCCCTGCGCCTGGCCACCCTCTACGCCGTGGCCCCGGGTACCCGCGCGGTCGTCTGCACCATCGACGACGAGGGCATCGACGCGGCGATCTCCCTGGCCGAGGCGGGCGTCGAGGTTGCCGCCATCGTCGACAGCCGGCCCGCCCCCGCTGGGGCCGAGCGCCTCTCCTCCGGAGTCGAGCTGATCGCGGGGAGCACCGTCTTGGAGGCCCACGGACGCGCAGAGGTCCGCGCCGTGAGCGTGGCTTCAGTCGAAGCCGGGGGGATTCCAGGCCCGACCGCGAGACGAATCGAATGCGATCTCGTCGCTGTGTCGGGAGGCCGGGCGCCCGCCGCATCGCTGCTGATGCAGGCGGGCGCCCGTGTCGCTTACCACGACGCCACCGGGGCCTTCGTCGCCGCGGACCTGCCGCCGGGGGTCAGAGCGGTGGGCTCGGTGAGGGGGATCGAAGCGGGCGAGCGCGGCCCGGTGCCGAGCGTGCGCGGCGACCGCTCCGGCGGCCGCTGCTTCGTCTGCCTCTGCGAGGACGTCACCGAGAAGGACGTCAATGCCGCCGTCGCCGAGGGCTTCGACTCGATCGAGCTCGCCAAGCGGTACCTGACGGCGACCATGGGCCCGTGCCAGGGACGCATGTGCCAGCTGCCTTCAGCCCGCTCGATCGCCCGCGAAACCGGCACCGACCCGAGCGAGATCGGCGTGACGACCGCGCGTCCGCCGATCGCCGCCGTCCCGCTGGGCTTGATCGCCGGCCGGCAGCACGAGCCGGGCAGCCGCTCCGCGCTCGATGCTCAGCATCGCGAACTCGGCGGCGCGATGGACTGGGCTGGGATCTGGCGGCGGGCCTACGACTATGGCGACCCGGGCGCCGAGGCTCTGCACGTCCACCGGGAGGCGGGGCTGATCGATGTGTCGCCGCTCGGCAAGTTCCTGGTCCAGGGACCCGACGCGGCGGAGTTCCTCGACCGCGTCTACCCGAACCGCCTCTCCACCCTGGACGAGATGCGGATCCGCTACGGCGTGCTGGTCACCGAGGCCGGGCGGATCATGGACGACGGCACGGTCTGCCGGCTCGACCACGAGACCTTCTACGTCACCACGACGACCGGCGGCTCCGCCGCCGTGCTGCAGTGGCTTCGCTGGTGGCTGGCCGAGTGGGGCATGGAGGTGCGCATCACCGATCTCACCGGGACGCTCGGCGCGATGAACCTCGCCGGCCCGCGCTCCCGCGATGCGCTCGCGCCGCTCACCGAGATCGACGTCGGCGGCGAGGCCTTCCCCTACCTGCACGCCCGCACCGGGCGGGTGGCCGGAGTCGAGTGCCTCGTGCTGCGCCTCGGCTTCGTCGGCGAGCTCGGCTACGAGATCCACATGCCCTCCGTGCACGCCCGCCGCCTCTGGAGCACGATTCTCGGCACCCCTGGGCCGGTCGATGTCCGTCCGGCCGGGCTCGAGGCCCAGCGGATCCTGCGGCTGGAGAAGCAACACCTGATCCCGAGTCAGGACACCGACTCCGAGTCGACTCCCTACGGCGCTTCGCTGCCCTGGATCGTGAAGCTCGACAAGGAGCAAGACTTCCTCGGCCGCTGGTCCCTCGAGATGGAGAGTGACCACCCGGGTACCGAGAAGCTGGTCGGCTTCACCGCCCCGCGCGACCAGGCGGCCGAGGAGGGCGCGGCCGTCGTCGTCGATGGCGCCCCGGCCGGGCGGGTGACGAGCTGCCGGGTCAGCGAGGTGCTCGACCGGACGGTGGGCCTGGCCTGGGTCCCGCCGGAGCTCGCCCAGGACGGGGCCGAGTTCGGGATCGCTTCGAACGGATCCATCCTGCCCGCCACCGTCACGACCGAACCCTTCTACGACCCCGAAGGGGAGCGGCAGAGAGCGTGAGGAGAACGTCATGAGTCTGGGATTCCTCTCCCCAAACGGGGCTGGCGGCGGCGTGATCGCCGCCAGCCCTCTCGAGCCCTGGCTCCGCGAGGCAGGGGCGCGCTTCGAGGAGCGCGACGGCTGGCGCGTCGCGACCTCCTTCCGGTCCGCCCCCGACGAGCTGCAGACGATCCGGGTCGCTGCCGGGATCGCCGACCGCTCGGCGATGGGCAAGCTCGAGCTGCAGGGGCCACCCGATGCGCTCAGCAGCCTGCTGACGAGCATCGTCCCCGGCGGCCCACCCGGGCCGGGTGAGACCACCGACCTCGACGGGGCGCTGCTCTGGCTCTCCTCTCCCGACCGCGCCCTCGCCGTGTGCGAGACCGCCGACACAACAAGCCTGATGGGCCTGCTGGAGAGCGTTTGCGGGGAGTCGCCCCACTGCGGCGTCGTCGACCTCACCGCCGGCCTTGCAGGGATCGAGCTGCGCGGTCCCCGCGCCGGCGAGCTCCTCGAGCGGATCACGGCGATCGACGTCCGGCCGTCCAGCCTCGTCATCGGCGCTGTGAGGGCGGGCTCGGTCGCCGAGGTGCCGGCGACGTTGTTGCACCCAGACGACGGCACGTTCCTGATCCTCGTCGGCGCGCAGGAGGCGCCGGACGCCTGGGCGATCGTGGTCGATGCCGGGGCGCCTTTGGGGGCCCGTCCCGTGGGAGTGGACGCGTTGGTACAGCTCCAAACGCGGAGCCAGGCGGTGGCCCATGCGTGAGATCTTCCGGCCTGGGCGGATGTGGCGGACCGGCCTGCCCCTGCGTGACCGCTACGACGTGGTCATCGTCGGCGGCGGCTCCCACGGCTTGGCGACGGCCTATTACCTGACCCAGCGCGGGATCGCCGACGTCTGCGTGCTGGAGATGGGGTACATCGGGTCCGGCGCCGCCGGCCGCAACACGGCGATCCTGCGCTCCAACTACCGGACAGCGGAGGGGGCCCGCTTCTATGAGCGGAGCCTCCGTCTCTACCAGGACCTCTCGGCCGAGCTGAGCTACAACCTGATGTTTTCTCAGCGCGGACACCTGACCGTCGCCCACAACGACCGCAGCGAGGCGATCCTCACTGAGCGCGCCGGCGTCAACCGCCTGATCGGAGTCGACAGCAGGATGATCGGCCTCGACGAGATCCACGAGCTCGCCCCCGCGATGCGGCTTTCGACGGAGGCGCTTCACCCGGTGCGCTGCGCCCTCTACCACCCCCCCGGCGGGACGATCCGTCACGACGCCGTTGTCTGGGGCCTCGCCCGGGGCGCCGACCGCGGCGGCGCGGAGGTCCATCCCTACACCGAGGTCACCGGCGTCCGGCGCTCCAACGGTCGGGTGACAGGCGTCGAGACGACACGCGGGCCGATCGCGGCCGGAACGGTGGTGAGCTGCGCCGCGGGCTGGTCGACTGAGGTTGCGGCCCTGGCCGGGGTGCCGCTGCCGATCACCACGCACATCCTGCAGGCCTTCGTCACCGAGCCGCTGAAGCCGCTGCTCGACGTGGTGGTCGTCTCGGCTGACCTGCACGTCTACATCTCCCAGACCGACCGCGGCGAGTTCCTGGTCGGCGCCGAGATCGAGCCCTGGACCACCTACCGCCAGCAGGGCACCTTCAACTTCCTGGAGGAGTCCTCCCGCCACACGCTCGAGCTCTTCCCCCAGCTCGAGCGGGCGCGAATGCTGCGCAGCTGGGCCGGCCTCTGCGACATCAGCCCCGACTACAGTCCCATTCTCGGGACCACCGAGGTCGACGGATTCCTGATCAGCGCGGGCTGGGGCACATATGGTTTCAAGGCGGCCCCAGTCGTGGGCTCGACCATGGCCGAGCTGATTGACACCGGCGAGGTGCCGGAGCTGATCGCTCCGTTCTCGCTCGAGCGGTTCTACCGCGATGAGCTCGTCTCCGAGCTGGCTGCGGCGGCGACCAGCCACTGATGGCTGCGACCCAGGGCGGGAGGACCGCCCGACTGCTGATCTCCTGCCCGGACCGGCCCGGCATCGTGTCCGCGGTCTCGAGCTTCCTCTTCCGCCACGGCGCCAACATCGTCCGGTCCGACCAGCACTCGACCGACCCCGAGGGCGGCCGTTTCTTCATGCGGATGGAGTTCTCGACCGCCGACATGGATCTGGCCGGACGGGAGCTCGAGGACGCTTTCAGGCTCGACGTCGCGGAGCGCTTCGAGATGAGCTGGCGCATGGCCCACCCCGAGGAGCGCAAGCGGATGGCGATCCTCGTCTCCCGCTACGAGCACTGCGTCCTCGACCTGCTCTGGCGCTGGCGGCGCGGCACGCTGGACGCCGATCTGGCCCTGGTCGCCTCCAACCATCCCGACCTGGAGGAAGACGTGCGCTCATTCGGCGTCCGCTTCGAGCACGTCCCGGTGCCGGCCGACGGAAAGGCCCAGGCCGAGGAGCGCCTGCTGGAGCTCCTGCATGGCAAGGTCGACGTGGTGGTGCTCGCACGCTACATGCAGATCCTCAGCGGCGATTTCCTCGATCGGCTCGGGGTGCCGCTGATCAACATCCACCACTCCTTCCTGCCCGCCTTCGCGGGACCCGATCCCTACGCGGAGGCGTACGCGAAGGGCGTCAAGATCATCGGTGCGACCGCCCACTACGTGATCGAGGAGCTGGACGCGGGGCCGATCATCGAGCAGGACACGGCCCGCGTCTCACACCGCGAATCTGTGAGGGACCTGGCCCGCCTCGGCGAGGACATCGAGCGAACCGTGCTCGCCCGCGCGGTTGCCCTGCACCTCGAGGACCGAACCCTGGTCCACGGGAACAAGACGATCGTCTTCTAGCGGTGCTGGGCGGCGGGGGTCCCGGCGGGCGCCGGCGCGAGGATCCGGTGGACGACCTGCGGCTCGGAGAACCCCTTGAGCTCGAGGCGCTCCTCCGTGGCCGTCAGCTCGTGCTCCGCGAGCCACGGGGCGAGCCGGCGATGGGCCTCCGAGCTCAGCAGAATCTCGCCGGGTCCGGCCGCCGCCTGCAGCCTGGCGGCGAGGTTCGTCGCCTCACCGCTGACGGCGATGTTGCTGTCGGAGACTCCACGGGCCAGGATGCCGGGGCCAACCGAGATGCCGATCCCGAGCGGGAGGTCGATCGACCCAGCCCTGTCTCGCAACGCCAGGGCCGCCTCCAGGGCGTCGACCGGGTGATCGATCCGGTTGCCGGACGCGTTGAAAGTCGCCATCACGGCGTCCCCCGCAAATTTGTCGATGATCCCCTGGCGGCGCTCCACGGCCACCCGCGCCAGCCGGTAGAGCATCCGGATGCGCTCGGTCAGCACCTCCGGCGGCAGGCTCGAGCTGAGCTCCGAGTAGCCGCGGACGTCGGCGAACAGCGAGGTGACCAGGCGCTCGCCCTGTGGAACGGTCGGAGTGGCGACGGTCTCGGCCACCGGCTCCGGCGGCGCTGCGAGATCCACGCCGAGCTCGGCGCCGATATCGCGGGCCTCACGAGCTATCAGGCGTGCGTTCATCCGATCAGCTTCGCCCGTCACCGCAGCGAGCTCAGCGGCGGCATCCTCGGAGCGGCCCGCCGCCGCCCAGGCCCGGGCCCGCTGCAGCCGGCCGCGCAGCTCGACGAGGCCGTAGCCGGCCTCCGCGGCTGCCTCGACCAAGGTGTCGAAGCTCGCCGCAGCCCGTTCCGCCTCACCGCGCGCCAAGGCCAGGAGGCCCTCGATCTGATCGAGGTAGACGCCGCCCGCCTTGATCGGATGGGCGCGCGCCGCCGCAGCGATCTGGTCCAGCTCGTCTGACCGGCCGGCGGCGGCCAGCACCTCGGCGCCGAGCGCCAGGGTCTCGCGGTAGGTCGAGAGCCGCTCCGCATTCGCGTGGATCTCCTCGCCCAGCTCCAGCGCCTCCTCCCTCCGCCCGAGCCCAGTCGCGGTCCTGATGCGGGCGGCGGCGTCGTAGATGATGTCCTGCAGCTCGGTCCTCGTCGACTTCGCGGGCAGCGTGTGCACCGCCTCATCCGCTCGGTCGAGCTCGGCCAGGATCTGGGCGGCGTGGATGCGGGACCGCCACTCCATCTTCCCGAAG
>DATFPJ010000175.1:0-8234 GCA_035264865.1 Solirubrobacterales bacterium | reverse complement strand
GTCAACAACAACGGCGCCCACTCGGCCAACGGGATAACGGCGCTCTTCATCGCCACCGGTCAGGACGCGGCGAACGTCGCAGAGTCATCGGCTGCCTTCGTCCATACCGAGCTCCGCGAGAACGGCGATTACTACTACTCGGTGACGATCCCGTCGCTGATCGTTGCGACCTACGGCGGCGGCACCGCGCTGCCGACGCAGCGCGAGTGCCTGGAGATGCTCGGCTGCTTCGGCCCGAATCGGGTCCGCAAGTTCGCCGAGATCGTGGCCGCGACCGTCCTCTGCGGGGAGCTCTCGCTGGGCTCGGCGATCGTCGCTGAGGAGTGGGTCGCGGCGCACGACATCTACGGGCGCAACCGCTAGGGCGTGTAGCTGACCAGGTCCTCCCGCTCGGACTCGCCTGAGACCGAGACGGCGACGACCGGCCCGACGCCCTTGGCGTAGAGCTTGTACTCCGAGATGTCGGGCTCGATCGGGCTGTAGTCGTCGGTCAGGATTGCTCCGGTGAAGTGGCCCGCCGGCGCCTGGACCTGCTGGTCCACCGCGAGCACCTTGCTCCGATCCTCGGCCTGTCCCTCGTAGTACTCCTCGCGGTAGGTCAACCCGACGTACGGGTGCGCGGGCATCGCGATCCCGGCGTCGGCGCCGTCCCGGCCGGCCTCGAATGAGCCGCTCGTGTCCCGCTTGCCGTTGTGGATCTCAGCGGTGTTCTCGCCGAAGTACCAGATGTTCCCGTCGGAGTCCTGGGCGTACCAGTCGTCGGTGATCTCGCTCGGCTGCCCGTGGTCGTAGACGATGTCGCGGACCACCCGGGCTGTGACGCCGTCGGCGATCCTCTTGGTCTGGTTCGTGACGGTGATCGTCTCCTGCAGGGATTCCCCCTGCGGGTTGCTCACATGGAGACGCCAGGTGGCGCCGACGGCCATCGGCCAGTACGGATTGTCGATGTTCGTCGAGAAGTCGGCCGGATCGAGATCGGACGGCTCGCTCGACTGCGGGAAGGTCTTGCTGCCGGATTGCTGCGCGACTGTGGAGGAGTCATCCCCGGACGAGCCGCACCCGGCGAGCGCGGGGAGCAGGACGGCGACGCTCGCCACCGCCGCTCCCGCGCGCCTGATCGCCCGGGCGTCCATCAGCTGCCTCCCTGATCCTCGCTGTCGGCCTCGGCGACCACCAGGTGGTAGCTCTGATCGAGGCGGACGTCGACGGTACTTCCGTCGGGCTTTTGAACCTCGACCTCCCAGGTCGCGCCGTCCTCGGAGTCGCGCTCGACCGAGTTGGCGTTCCCGCCGGGGTAGAGCGCGAGCGCGGCGGCCGTGGCCTTATCCGCAGCCGGTCCATGCGCGCCGCCCTCGTCCTCACCGGAGTTGCCGATCGCAACCGCGGCCCCGGCGCCGCCCGCCGCGAGGGCGAGGGCCGACCCGGCGACGATCACCTTCCTGCGTGACCAGTGCATCAGTGGCTCCTCTCGTTCGTCATTCCGCGCTCAGTTCTACGGCGTCCGGATGAATCCGCCGTGAAAGGCGCGTCAGTTGCGATTCGCGGGAAGCTCGATCCAGACATCGGCTCCCTGCCCGTCGCGGTTGGCAGCGTGCGCGCTGCCGCGGTGGGCGCGGGCGATCGCGTCGACGATCGCGAGCCCGAGCCCGGTTCCGTCTCCCGTACGGGCCGGATCGCCGCGGGTGAAGCGCTCGAAGGCGCGCTCGATGAAGCCCTGCGGGAAGCCTGGGCCCGCATCCTCAACGTGGATCTGGAGGTCATGGCCGGTCTCCGTCGCACGGACGGTGATCTCCCCTTCGCCATGCTGGAACGCGTTCTCGATCAGGTTGGCGAGCGCCCGCTCGAGCCGAAGCCTGTCGGCGTCGATCGTCACGCCGTTCGCCGGCACCACCGTCAGGCTCCGGCCGGCCTGGCTCGCCCTTGCGGCGAAGCGCTCCCGGATGTCGGTCAGAAGCTCGGCGACGCCGACACGGCGAAGCTGGAGGGCGAGCTTGCCCTCCGCCGAGCGAGCCAGGACCAGGAGATCCTCAGCTAGCGCGATCAACCGGTCGACCTCGACGATCGCCGATGCGATCGCGGCCCGCATCTCCTCGGGCGTCTGCGCGTAGCGGAGTGCCAGCTCCAGCTCGGTCTTGTGGAGGGCGAGCGGGGTCCGCAGCTCATGGCTCGCGTCGTCGACGAACCCCCGCTCGCGCTCGAGAGCCGCCTCGAGCCGGCCGAGCATCGCATTGAGCGTCTCGCCGAGACGCCGAAGCTCGTCATCGGCCTCCGGCAGCGGCAGCCGCTGGGCCGGCTCGGCCGCCGAGATGGCGGCCGCCCTGCGGCGCATCGCCTCGACTGGCCGCAGCGCCGTTCCAGCCAGCGCGTAGCCCGCGAGCGAGGCGAGCAGGAGCGCCACCGGCCCGCCGATCAGCAGGATGCCCCTCAGGTTCGACAGCGAGTCGTTGCGGTCGTCGAGCGACGAGGCCGTGACGACCACGTAGCTTCCGCCGGGTCCCTGCGCCGGCCGCGCCAGCACTCGTGCCTCCCCATCGATGCCCCGGACCCGATCCCGCGTCACGATGAACGAGGCCTGAGTCGCCCGGGCAGCGTCAGCCGGTGCGATCTGCGGATCCTGTCCGAGCTGCGGCGTCGTCACGTAGACCCGGCCATCCGGGGTGAGCACCTGCGCGGAGCTCTCCTCCCGGCCGAGCAGCTTCGAGTTCGGAGCAAGATCTCCGGCCGCGACCAGCGAGGCAATGTCATCGCCGTGCGTGCGGAGGCTCTGGTCGATCTGATCGCTGAGCTCGCTCTCGAAGCGGGTGTAGATGAAGAGGCCGAGCGCCGAAAGCAGGACGGCCATGGCCAGCGAGAAGGCGAGCGTCACCCGCAGCCGTATCGGGATGCGGCTCATCGCCCACCGCCCTCTTCGCGCAGGCGGTAGCCGGCGCCCCGCACGGTCTCGATCGATCGCGTGCCGAACGGCCGGTCGATCTTGCGGCGGATCAGCCGGACGTAGGAATCGACGATGTTGGAGCGGTTCTCGTACTCGTAGTCCCAGGCGTGCTCGAGGAGCTGGAAGCGCGAGAGGACCTCGCCGGGACGGCGCATGAAGACCTCGAGCACCGCGAACTCCTTGGCGGAGAGCTCGATCTCCCGATCGCCGCGCCGGGCCCGCCGCCTCGCGGGGTCGAGGCTCAGGTCTCCAACCCGGAGCTCGGGCGAGCGGGTTCCGTTCCCGCGGCGAGCGAGCGCCCGGAGCCGTGCGAGCAGCTCCGCATAGGAGAACGGCTTGACGAGGTAGTCGTCGGCGCCCGAGTCGAGCCCGGCGACGCGATCGCGGACGCCGTCGCGGGCGGTGAGCATCAGAATCGGCGAGATGACGCCGTCGTCACGGAGCCGGCGGCAGACCTCGAGCCCGTCGATGCCCGGCAGCATCAGGTCGAGGACGATGGCGTCGTACTCCGTCGCGCCCGCCATCCAAACCGCGTCCTCCCCCCTCCCCGCCAGATCTGCGGCGATCCCCTCCTGCCGGAGTCCCCGGCGCAGGAGGCCGGCCATCTTGGGCTCGTCCTCGACGATCAGCACACGCATCTCGGTTCACCGAGATTGTCCCGCGAACATGAAAGCCGCGTGAAAGCTCCGCCCTCCGGGGACTAGGCTCGGGGGCCGCATGACTCCCGAGGCCGAGCGATTCGAGGACGACGGCGGGATCCCGAACTCGCGCCTGCCGGTGCTCATCTACCGCGACGTCGAGGCGGCCTGGGACGCCGACGCCTGCGAGGAGCTCTTCGAGTCCAACGGCTGGGTCCCCGACTGGCGCGACGGGATCTTCTCGTTCCACCACTTCCATTCGATCGCCCACGAGGTCCTCGGCATCGTCGGCGGAACGGCGACCGTGAAGCTGGGTGGGCCGAGCGGGCGGAGCTTCGAGATCGGGGCGGGCGACGTCCTCGTGCTTCCCGCGGGGACGGGCCACTGCAACGAGGGCTCGAGCGGCGACCTGCTGGTCATCGGCGCCTATCCGGACGGGATGCCGTGGGATCTGCGGCGCGGCGATCCGGGCGAGCACGACGAGGTCATCGCGAACATCGAGGCCGTCCCGCTGCCGGGTGCCGACCCGGTCGAGGGGGCGGATGGGGCCTTGACCGCGCTCTCGGACTAGGCGAACCGCTTGACGAAGTCGAGAGCGGCCTGGGCGACTTCCTGCCAGCCGTCGTCGATCGTCAGGGAGTGTCCGCGGTTCGGGGTGGTCTCGAACTCGGTCTCGCGTGGATTGTCCTGCTGCTTCTTGTACTCCGCATGGACCACCGACGTGGGGACGGTGTGGTCGGTGTCCCCGGAGATCAGCAGGAGGGGGCCGCGCTCGGAGTTCTTCGTATCGACTTTCGCCGCCGTGCCAGGGTTCAGGTTCGCGTTTGCGCCATCGAACAGCGCCCTGCCTGACCCGGCCACGTGGTACTGGTCGTAGAGCCGCCTCGCCTGCTCGTCGTCGAGCGCGTTGGCCCAGCCGTACTTGAACTGGTCGAACGTCAGCGTCTTCGCGCGGTTGCGGTTGAGCGGATTCATCAGGATCGGCGCGGCAGACCGCAGCGTGGAGACCGGCAGCGTGAAGATTCCTCGGAACGGAGCCGGGTCGATCGCGACGGAGGCGTCGGAGAGTCCACGCCCGGCGATGATCTGCGTGAACATGCCGCCGAACGAGTGCCCGACGACGGCGGGCCGCTTCTCGAGCTGGACGATCACCTCGGAGGTGTGGTCGAGGATCTCTGCGATGGACGTCCCGGCGAAAACATCCGGGTTCGCCCGGGCCTGCTCGACCGTCTCGGGGTCGCCCGGCCAGTCAGGTTGAACCGTTGCGTAACCGGCCTCCTCGAAGAGTCCCGCCCAGCGGTCCCAGCTGCTCGGCAGCAACCAGAGCCCGTGGATGAAGACGACAGGCGTCCGGTCACTCCTGTTCGCCTCCTCGATCTGCCGAGCTTCCCGCTCGCTCAACGCCATGAGCGCACCCTACCGATGCGCTGGAAAGTGGAGCCGGCGGCATCGAAGCCGCGTCCTCGGTCACGAAACGATCGGTCTCTACAGGCTTAGCCGGTGCTCCGTTCTCGCCCCTTGACCTCTGCAACCGGCGAGAGATGTCGAGGGGCCAAGTCCCTTTGGTTTCCCCGGCTGGTCGGGACGGGCCGACCGGGTGAGCCCGATGCTGATGCCGGTGATCCCACCCCTCGGGCTCGGGTGGGCCGACACACGCTGCTTAGGTTCTAGCTAAGCGGCGAGAGCGAACTCATGGTCCGCACGTATTGGTTGGTCCAGGTGTTTAACGAGGCCTCCTGGAACCTCGGCCTGCAACCTAATCGCACGGATGACCAAGTCGAATCCAATTCGGCCCCGTGCTATGTCGGATGTGAATGGTAGCCGCGCCGCGATTCAGCGCCCGGCGCGCTGCTTCGGGGCGCTGGCCAGGTAGGCCGCCGCCATGTCCTCCTCGCCGTGCTCGCGGGCGGCCTCCTCGAGCTGTGTTCTGATCGCCTCCAGCATCGGCAGATCGAGGTCGTGTCGCTCCATCGCCTCGAGGACCAAGCGCGCGTCCTTGGCGGCGAGCTCGAGCTTGAAGGAGGGCTCAAATCTCCGCTCGATCATCATCTTGCCCTTCAGCTGCGCGTAGGCATTGTCGACCGGACCCCCCGAGATCGTCTCCAGGAACCGCCGCGGATCGATGTCGATTCCCTCGGCGAAGGCGATCGTCTCGGCCAAGCCCTCGACCAAGGAGAGGAGCCACGAGTTGATCACCAGCTTCATTCGCGTGCCGGTGCCGGCGTCGCCGAGCCAGACAGTCTTCTGGCCGACCGCGTCGAAGACCGGGGCGCAGCGCTCCTGGATGTCATCGGGCCCGGAGGCGAGGACGGTCAGCTTGCCCTCCTCGGCCGGCTGCTTGGTCCCGACGACGGGCGCGTCGACCAGGACGAGGCCGCGCTCGTCCGCGAGGCTCGCGCAGCGCTCGGTGCCCTCGATCCCGATCGTGCTCATTTGCAGCCAGATCGCTCCGGCCTCAGCTCCGGCGAGAGCACCGTCCGGGCCCTCCATCGTCTCGACCACCGCATCGGCGTCGCTCAGGATCGTCAGGATCATCGAAGCGCCCCGGGCGGCGTCGGCGGCCGACTCGACCACCTCCGCGCCGTCGTCGGCAAGCGGCTCGGCCTTCTCCGTAGAGCGGTTCCAGGCACGCACGTCCATCCCCGCCGAGGCGATGCGGCGGGCCATCGGGCGGCCCATCGTCCCGCCGGCCCCGAGGACTGCGACTACTTCTTCTTGTGCTTCTTCCGGCACTTGCGGTGCTTCCGATGCTTCCCCTTCCTGCACTTCTTAGGCCTTTTCGCATGGGCCGTGGCGGCAGCGGACGACGGGCAGGAGGCCGTCACGTAGCAGCGCAGCGGCGGCTCGGAGGAGACCTGGTCCGCGTTCGCGATGGCCGAGGCGATCGACGCCGAGAACGCAGCCTCATTCGCGGGGAAAGTCACGGGGTTGACTCCGGGCATCAGGGTCTGGTTGCAGACGCTGGAGGAGATCCGGGAGGGCTCCGCGGGCCCGGCGTGGCCGATCGCGTCGATGGCCAGCGCGTAGGCGACGGGGTCGTGGGAGCCGACGCCGAGGTGCTCGTTGAGGTCGAGCGGGCAGACCTGCTGGATCGCGACGTTGGCGATCTCACCGCCGCCGCCGTGGACCGGCGAGCTGCCGCTGTCGTCGGAGTTCGGCGTCACCACCTCATCGGTGTGCGTGTAGACGACGGTGTAGGAGATCCCGGGGAAGGTCTCCTGGTAGCTGTTCAGCGCCTTCGTGAACTCCGAGCCGGCCGTCTGCTGGCGGAACGAGGCGGGGCAGGGCGTCTGACAGAAGGGGATCGCGCTCAGGGTGCCGTGGTTGCTGGGCGCGAGCCCCACCAGGTCGTCGACCATCGCCCGGGTGTCGGGCCAGAAGCGCAGCACCCAGCGAGGCAGCATCCCTCCCTGGCTGTGCCCGACGATCGCGATCCGGCGGCCCGCCCGCGAGTACATCGTTCGGATCGCGCTGACCACGTATTCCGCCGAGGTCTGGATATCGCCGGTCGCGTCGTTGGGCAATGCGACGGCGCACCAGGGAACTCCGACCTTTGTCAGCGCAGGCTCCCAGCTCCAGGAGAACTCCGACTTGGGGTTCTCGGCGGTGCCGGGGACGAGCAGGACCGGTGCCCGGGAGGCGCCGGCCACTCCGCCCGTGCAGGTCAGGGCCGCGTCGAGCTCGGCCTGCGGAAGGCTCAGGGCCGGCCCCGGCTGGCCCGGCGGCGCATAGATAGTGGCTTCGGAGGCTGCGGGGATCAGCAGCGCCGCCGCAGCGCTGAGCGCCGCGCTCAGCCGAATCCTTGCTCCGCGCCGTCCCTGGCGGATCATGGCTAGCGCCTCTTGTGGTGGCGCTTCTTGCAGCCGCGACGTTTGCTCGCCTCGGCGCGGCGGTGTCGCTTCCGCTTCTTCTTGCACCTCGCCTTCTTCGCCTTGACGGCGAGGGCGGGCGCGGCGGGGCAGCTCGCGGTGACATAGCACTTGAGTGGCGGCTCGGACTGCACCTGCGGCGCCGTGGCCACGTTCTGGGCGAAGCCGGCCGCGGCGGCGAGCGCATCGGCCGGGTAGGTCGCCTTGTTGATGCCGGGCATGAGGGGATCGGTGCAGACGCTGGCGGGCACGTTCGAAGGCACCGCGGGCCCGGGGTGGCTGAGCGCATCGATCGCGAGCGCATAGGCGGTGTTGTCCTGCGTCCCGACCGCGAGGTGATCGGAGAAATCGGCCGGGCAGACGTCCTGGATCGCAACGTTGGTGATGTCTCCGCCGCCGCCGTGGATCGAAGAGCTGCCGCTGTCGTCGGAGTTGGGCGTGACGACCTCGTCGAAGCGAGTGTAGATCGCGGTGTACGAGACCCCCGGGAAACTCTCCTGGTAGGAGTTGAGCGCGGCGATGAACTGGGAGCTGTCGCTCTGCTGCCAGTCCGCGGGCGAGCAGCCGAGCTGGCAGACGAACTGGGCGCCGCTCGAGCCGTGGTTGCTCGCGGCGACGCCGATGTCGTCGTCGACCATCGCCCTCGTGTCGGGCCAGAAGCGCAGCGCCCAGCGGGGCAGCATGCCGCCCTGGCTGTGGCCGATCAGCGAGACCTTGCGGCCGGCGCGGGCGTACATCGTGCGGATCGCGTTGACCACGTACTCACCGGCGACCTGGATGTCGCCCTGTGTG
>DATFPJ010000174.1:0-2564 GCA_035264865.1 Solirubrobacterales bacterium | reverse complement strand
TACGCCGCCTTCCCGTAGCAGCCGGCCAGACCGGACAGGCACAGGTTCATCTGCATCAACGTGTAGGTCGAGCTCGCAACCGGCGGCACGGCCGCGGGCGTACCCACTGACGCCGATGGCTCCCGCGCCGGGGCACCGCTTGTCCCCGAGGATCGGCTGCAGCCGGACGGGGCGAGGACCAGCGCGCAACCCACCGCCGCAAGGAGCAGGACAACAGAACTCCCCGCGCGCTCGGCCCAGCGGCGGACCATGTGGTACACGATCAGCGACAGTACATCCGTCACACACCTCGACGGGTCCTGGAAGCAGGCTCCGGGAAGACGAGGCTCAGACGCCCGTTGACGCGGTCGACGCCTACACCTTCGATCCGCCGGCGTGGTACGCGCGCACGCACCGTCTTAGCCGGGTTTCGTTGCTGCTGCCTGTCGCGCAGAGGAGAAGCAAGCGCGAGCGCCGGCCATACTCCGTCCATGCCCGCGCCACTTATCGAGTTTCCGGCCGACGATCCCGATCGCGCCCGCCGGTTCTGGCACGGAGTCCTCGGCGTCACCCTCGCGCCACGCCCCGCCGCGGCCGGATCCGGGTGGCAGAGCGATACCGACGGCCTGCGCCTCGGAGTCCACGAGCGTGGACCGGGCCCCGGCGACACTGCCTCCCTGCCCTACTTCACCGTCGCCGACCTGGCCACGACACTCGAGCGCGTCCGCGAGCTCGGCGGCTCGATCATCCACCCCGGCGATCGGTGGGCCGTGTGCCGGGACTCCGAGGGCAGCGCGTTCGCGCTGGCAGCCGCGCCCGCACCCGGTGAGTAGCACCGGCACGATCGCTGCTCGCGGCATGAAACTGGCTCCCGAAAGCTGACCGTCCGATCCCGGACCTAGGTTCGGGCCACTGGGACAGGGGCTTTCGTGGAGAGACGCAGGCTGGACAGGCCGATTTGCGCGATGGGCTTCGAGCCCGGCTTTTCAATGGCCGCCCCTGCGACCCGCCCGGTTGGGCCTTGAGCCCGAATCCGTCGATGTCGTTTGTCCACCGCCTCTCCGCCCAACTCAATCCGAGTCATAGGAGGAGGAAGATGAGATCGATCGGCATCGACATCCACCGCGACTTCATGGAGGTCGCGATCGCCGAGGGAGGTGAGATCCGCTCCGGCCCCCGGGTGGCGATGGACACCGAGAGCCTCGAGCTCTTCGCTGCGAGCCTCGACCGCGGCGACCAGGTGGCCCTGGAGGTGAGCGGCAACGCCTGGGAGGTGGTGCGGATCCTGCGCCCCCACGTCGGACGCATCGTCGCCGCGAGCCCGACCGACACCGGCATGCGCCAGGCCCGCGCCAAGACCGACCGCCTCGACGCCAGGGCCCTGGCCCGGCTGCTTGCCGCCGGCCAGCTCGAGACGGTCTGGGTCCCCGACGAGGCGACGCAGGCGATGCGCCGGCGGCTTCAGCGCCGAAGCCAGCTCGTCCGCACCAGATCCGCGGCCAAGAACGAGATCCATGCGGCGCTGATGAGGCGGCTCGTCCCGAAGCCCGGCTTCAGCGACCTCTTCGGCAAGGCCGGCCGCAAGTGGCTGGCCGAGCTCGAGCTGCCGGCGGCCGAGCGCGAGTCGGTCGACAGCGCGATGCGCCAGGTCGAGTTCTGCGAGTCCGAGATCGCCGCGATCGAGAAGGTGGTCGCTTCGGAGGCCCTGGGCTGCGAGGAGATCCGTCGGCTGATGAGCGTGCCCGGGGTCGGCGCGATCACCGCGGCGGCGTTCATGGCGGCGGTCGGCGACATCCGCCGCTTCCCGAGCGCGAAGAAGCTCGTCGGTTATCTCGGCCTCGATCCGATCGTCCGCCAGTCGGGCTCGAGCGAGGCCAGCTACGGGCGGATCTCCAAGCAGGGCTCGGCCGCCGGTCGCTACGCCCTCGTCGAGGCCTCGTGGAGCGTGGTCAAAGCGCCGGGCCCGTTGCGCGCCTTTTATGAGCGCACCAAGGGCCGGCGCGGCGCCTCGGTGGCGATCGTCGCCACCGCCAGAAAGCTCGCCTGCCTGTTTTGGATCCTGCTGGTCCGCGGCGAGGACTACGCCTACACGCAGCCCTCGTTGACCACGAAGAAGCTGCGCCGGCTCGAGCTCACCGCCGGTGCTCGCAAGGGTCGGGGCGGCGCAGGCGTCTGGAAGGCCAACGCGGCGGTCCGCGATGCCGAGCGCAAGATGGCCCAGCAGGCCGAGGCCGCCTACCGCCGAAACGTCGCCGAGTTCAAGCGCGTGGAGGCGCTGCGGGCCAAGCAGCGCAAGGAGGCCCAGAAGGCACGGGCCGAGCAGCACGAAGAGGGCGCCGGCGCGACATCGGGGCGCGCATCTTGAAGTCACCCAGTCGGGGACAAGCAGCGCGGCGGGCCCATGCCCCGGGCTCCGCTCTTTAGCTCGTCGTCTACCGGCGCCCGCCCGCGACTCTGCCACAGGAGGTCCAACCGGGCAAGCCGCACTTGACTTTCATCTCTTTGAAGGGGGACCCGCTGTCAACCGGTGGCACCAGCTCCCCGGGGGGTCTGCGTCGAGTGAATGCTCAGTTCTCTTTCGGCGC
>DATFPJ010000173.1:0-11621 GCA_035264865.1 Solirubrobacterales bacterium | reverse complement strand
GTGCTGCTTGATGATCCGGGCCCGGGGGTCGTAGTTCTTGTAGACCCGGTGGCCGAACCCCATCAGCTTCTCCTTGCGGTTCTTGACGCCCTCCAGGAAGTCCGGAATGTTGTCGGTGCTCTCGATCCGGCGGAGCATGCGCAGCACGGCCTCGTTGGCGCCGCCGTGGAGCGGGCCGTAGAGAGCCGCAACGCCCGCTGCGACAGCTGAATAGGGATCGACGCCTGAGGACCCGACGGAGCGGACGGCGTTGGTCGAGCAGTTCTGCTCGTGGTCCGCGTGCAGGATGAAGAGTACGTCGAGCGCCTTCGCCAGCCTCGGATCCGGCTTGTACGTGTCCTCCATCTTGAACAGCATCGAGAGGAAGTTCTCGGAGTAGGCGAGCTCGTTGTCGGGATAGACGTAGGGCAGCCCCATGCTGTGGCGGTAGGCCCAGGCCGCGAGCGTCGGCATCTTGGCGATCAGTCGGATCGCCGCCATGTAGCGCTCCTCCGGGTCGTCGATGTGCTTCGCGTCCGGGTAGAAGGTCGAGAGGGCGCCGACGTTTGCGAGCAGCATCCCCATCGGGTGCGCGTCGTGGCGGAAGCCCTCGTTGAACTTCTTGATGTCCTCGTGGGCGAAGGTGTGGTGGGTGACGTCGTAGGTCCAGCGCTCGAGCTGGGGGGGAGTGGGCAGTTCGCCGAAGACCAGGAGATAGGCGACCTCGAGGTAAGTGGATTGCTCGCAGAGCTGTTCGATCGGAATGCCGCGGTGCTGGAGGACGCCGGCCTCGCCGTCGATGAAGGTGATCGACGACCGGCAGGAAGCGGTGTTCGTGAAGGCCGGGTCGTAACCCATCAGGCCGAAATCGTCTTCCGAGACCTTGATCTGGCGGAGATCCATCGTCTTGATGGTCCCGTCATCGATCGCGAGCTCGTAGGTCTTGCCGGTGCGGTTGTCGGTGACGCTGAGGGTGTCGCCGCCGGAGGCGCCGTCCTGCGTGGCGTCCACCTGCGGCTCTGCCTGGGTCTCCTGCTTGGTGGCCATCGGACCTCCTTGACGTCGAACGGGTCGCGCCCGCATTAAACGGGTTGCTTTTTACGGAGCACCCTCGCGTTACGCACTCGCGTAGCCGCCGTACCCACATATCTTCTCACGGTGGCGATTCCGGCAAACCGGCCGACGAAGCAGCAGGCTCTGCGGCTGTTCGCCGGCCTGCCGCGCCGCTACGACGCAGCCGGCGCCGTGCTCAGCTTCGGACAGGACCCGCGCTGGCGGCGCGCGATGGTGCGCCGGGTGGAGGCGGCGCCGGATGACCGGGTGCTCGACGTCGCCACGGGCACGGGCCTGGTGGCCACGGCCCTGGTGCGCCGCTACGGATGCTCCGTCGTCGGCCTCGATCAGAGCCCGGAGATGCTGGCGGGAGCGCGGGCGAAACTGGAGCGCTCGCCGGAGCTGGCGGAGCGGATCGAGCTGGTCCGGGGCGAGGCGGAGTCGCTCCCCTTCGCGGACGGCGAGTTCGACCATCTCACGTTCACGTATCTCCTGCGATACGTGGAGGATGCGGGGTCAACCCTGCGCGAGCTCGCGCGCGTAGTGAAAGCAGGTGGTCGCATCGCCTCCCTGGAATTCATGCTGCCTCCCAATCGCGTCGCCCGCACGTTCTGGCGGATCTACACGCGGGCGGCGATGCCCGTGATCGGCCGGTTGATCTCGCGCGAGTGGTACGAGGTCGGGCGGTTCCTCGGCCCGAGCATCTCCGACCTCTACCAGCGGCTGCCCGTGGACCGGCAGCTCGAGTTGTGGAGGGCGGCCGGCATCGAAGGGGTCCAGGCGCGAGTGATGAGCTTCGGCGGGGGAGTTGTGATCTGGGGTACGCGTGGCTGAGAACGGCCTCCAGCGTCCCGCGTTCTACGCCCTGCGCCAGGGAGGCTGGCGCGACCTGGTCACGGTCCTCCACCCGCCCTACACGCTCTGGCACCTCTCCTACGTGGCGTTCGGTGCGGCGGCGGCTTCCGAAATCCATACGGACAGGCTCGTGGAGACGCTCGCCGCGTTCTTCCTCGCCGTCGGAATCAGCGCGCACACGCTCGACGAGCTCAACGGCCGTCCGCTGAAGACGCAGCTCTCCGAATGGACGCTGATCGGATTCGCCGTCGCGTCGCTCGCCGGTGCGATCGGGATCGGCATCGCCGGCTGCTTGACCGTGTCCGCGACGCTGGTCCCCTTCGTCATGGCGGGCGGCTTCCTGGTAGTCGCCTATTGCCTCGAGCTCTTCGGCGGTCGGTTCCACACCGACTTCTGGATGGCCACCGGCTGGGGGGCGTTTCCGGCGTTCACATCGTGGTGGGTGAACACGCTTTCCTTCGGTTCGGCGAAGACGGTGGTGGCGGGCGCGCTGGTGGTCGCGGGCTGCTTCGGGCTCACCAGCGTCCAGCGCCGCCTCTCGACGCCGGTGCGGCGGCTGCGGCGGAAGACCGTCTCGGTCAGCGGAGAGCAGCGCCTGCAGGACGGCACGGTGATCGAGCTGTCGGCGGCTGAGATCGCGGGACCGCTCGATGGCTCCCTGCGCGGGCTCTCCTGGGCGGTGGTGGTGCTCTCCATCGGCCTGGTCGTGATCAGGTACTGACGGCGATCACGGACCTCCGGAAGCCTCGAGCGCCGTGATCAGCGAGGAGGCGTCGAAGGAGCCCCGGTGGACCCGCCCCCCGGCGAAGAAGGTGGGGGTGCCACGAACGCCGCTCGCGAGGCCGCTGTCGAGGTCGCGCTGGACACGCGGGGCGTGCAGTTCGGAGTCGAGCTCGCTCGACACGCGGTCGGCGTCGAGGCCGACCTCGCGGGCGTGGGAGATCAGATCCTCACGGCTGAGCGCACCTCGCGACTCGTACATCTTGTCGTGCATCTGCCAGAACGCGCCCTGCGCCGCCGCCGCTTCGGCTGCCTGCGCCGCCCGCTCGGCGTCGGGATGGACGTCCCGCAGCGGGAAGTGGCGGAACGCGAACAGCAGGCGGCCGGCGAGCTGGTCGCGCACGCGGCGGACGATCGGGTAGGCGGCCGTGCAGTAGGGGCACTGGAAGTCCCCGTACATGACGAGCTCCAGCTCGGCGCGGTCCGGGCCGTCGACGTGGTCCTCGGCGGAGAGCGGCGGGGTCAGCTCGGTCAATGTGGTGGTTCCTGGCGAGAGGCGGCCCCGGAAGCGAAGCTGAGGAGCCGCCGGATCGATGTCAACTGGATCGTATGCTCGCCCGGTGAACGACATCGAGACGCTGATTGCGCTGGTCGCCGTCGCGATCGTCCTGGTGCGGCTGGCGGACCTCGCTGCGGTCCCCTATCCGATCGTCCTCGTGCTCGGCGGGCTCGGGATCGGGTTCATCCCGGGCGGCCCGTCCCTCGAGCTGGAGCCCGACGTCGTCTTCCTGGTCTTCCTGCCGCCGATCCTGCAGTCGGCGGGGTACTGGGCATCGCCGCGAGAGCTGCGCGCCGAGCTGGTCTCCCTGACCTGGCTGGTGCTCGGCCTGTCGCTGGCGACGATGACCGCAGTGGCCGTGGTCGCGGAGACGGTGATTCCGAGCATCAACTGGGCAGAGGCCTTCGTGCTGGGAGCCATCGTGGCGCCGACCGATCCGGTCTCGGCGATCGCGACCTTCGAGCGGGTCGGGATCTCGGACCGCGTCGCCACACTCGTGGAGGGCGAGAGCATGATCAATGACGCGGTCGCCCTGGTCTCGTTCAAGGTCGCCCTGGTGGCCGTCGTGAGCGGCGCATTCACGGCCCAGACGGTGCTCGACGACCTCATCGTCAGCGTGATCGGGGGCGTCGCGATCGGCCTCGTACTCGCCTGGGTCGCGGCGCGGGCGACTCGCCGCCTGAACGACCCGCCACTCGCGATCCTGCTCTCGGTGCTGTTGGCCTACGCATCGTTTGCGGTGGCCGACGGCATCGGCGCCTCCGGGGTGCTGGCGGCGGTGACGGCCGGCCTGTACGTCGGGTGGCGCTCGCACGAGATCTTCGACGCCGACACCCGGCTCAACGCCCAGGCCTTCTGGCGCGTGCTGATCTTCGGCCTCAACGCGATCCTCTTCGTCCTCGTCGGGCTGCAGTTCCCGGAGGTCCTGCGGAGGGTCGGCGAGCAGTTCTCGGTCGGAGAGATCGTCGGCTACGGGCTGTTGATCTCGGCCGTGGTGGTGGCCGTGAGGATGGCGTGGCAGTTCCTCCCGGGTTCCCTTGCCCGCTTCGTCGAGGGAGTCGGCGATTGGTCGCCGGGGGAAGACTGGCGGGAGAACGCGCTGATCGGCTGGAGCGGGATGCGCGGCGCCGTCTCGCTGGCCGCGGCGCTCGCGCTGCCGTTCGAGCTCGACTCCGGGGCGGCGTTCGCCTCGCGCGACCTGATCATCTACCTGACTGTTGCCGTGATCCTGGTGACCCTGGTCGGACAGGGGCTCACACTCCCCTATGTCGTCCGGCGCCTCGGCTTGAGCGCACACGAAGCCTGGTCGCCGGACGAGGCGGTCGCCCGGCTGGCGGCAGCGCAGGCGGCCCTCGACCGGCTGGAGGAGATCGAGGCAATGGAAACGGGCGTGCCGGAAAACGTCCTGGCGCGGCTGCGGGAGATCTACCAGGCGCGGTTCGCGCGCTGCGTGGCGGCGCTCGCCGGCGACGACGGCGGGGTCCCGATCGAGGACCCCCTGACCGGCTACCGAAGAGTGCGAGAGGAGCTGATCGACAGCGAGCGGGTGGCCCTCCTCGAGATGCGAAACGACGGGCGGCTGAAGCAGGACATGTTCCGCCGGATCCAGGCCGACCTCGACCTGGACGAGGCCCGGCTCAGGTCGTGATGGGATCGACGTCGAAGGCGGTGATGCGGCGGAAGGCGCGCAGCCGCTCCTCGATCTCGTCGCGAGTCAGACGCCGCACCCTCTCGGTGCCGAAGCCCTCGACGTTGAACGAGGCGAGCACAGAGCCGTAGGCCATCGCCTGGCGCAGGATCGCGTGGTCGGGGGGCTCGCCCGCCGCGCGGCGGCTGTCGAGGTAGCCGAGGAACCCGCCGGCGAAGCTGTCCCCGGCGCCGGTCGGGTCCCGCACGTCCTCGAGCAGGTAGCCGGGGATGGCGAAGAAGTCCTCGCCTGAGAAGAGCGCCGCGCCGTACTCCCCGCGCTTGGCGACGATCACCCCGGGCCCGAGGTCCATCGCGGCGCGCGCGGCCCGAGCGAGGTTCGGCTCGCCGGTGAGCTCGCGCAGCTCGGCGTCGTTGAGGAGCAGACAGTCGACCTCGGCGATCGCCTGCTTCAGCGCGTCGCGTGCGCTGTCGAGCCAGAAGTTCATCGAGTCGAGCGCCGCGAACTCCGCCGCACACGAGGCCCTCACACGCCGCTGAAGCTCGGGATCGATGTTGCCCAGGAAGAGCATCTCGGCGCTCCTGGAGGCATCCGAAAGCTTGGGGTCGAAGTCCGCGAACACATTCAGCCGCGTGTCGTCGGTATGGGCGACGTTCATGTCGTACTCGTAGTGGCCCCGCCAGAAGAAGGTCTCGCCGCCCTCGATGCGCTCGATGTCCTCCGTGATCACGCCGCGGTCCTCGAGCACCTTGACCTCGTCATCGCCGAAGTCGTCGCCGACCGGGCCGACGACGCGCACCTCGGTGAAGAAGCTGGCGGCCAGGCTGAAGTGAATGGCCGAGCCGCCCAGCATCCGCTCGCGCTCGCCGAATGGCGTGCGGACGGAGTCGAACGCGATGCTGCCCACGACGGTCAGTGACATACGCTTCGGGGCGTGAAGGCTATTCGGATCGAAGAGTTCGGCGGGCCGGAAGTGCTCAAGGTCGCCGACGCCCCGGACCCCGAGGCCCAGGACGGGCAGGTGGTCGTGGACGTCGCGCGCGCCGGGGTCAACTTCGCGGACACGCACGCGATCCGCAACGACTACCTCGCCGAGCAGACCTTGCCCCTGATCCCCGGTGGCGAGATCAGCGGGACGACACCGGACGGCCGACGGGTCGCGGCGCTCCTGGGCAACGGCGGGTACGCGGAGAAGGTCGCCGTGCCCGAGGCCTGGCTGGTCCCGCTGCCGGACGAGGTGAATGACGACCAGGCGGCCGCCCTGCTGCTTCAGGGGCTTACCGCTCACGCCCTGCTCCACTACTGCGCCCACGTCGAGGAGGGCGAGACCGTCGTCGTCGAGGCGGCCGGAGGCGGCACGGGCAGCCTCGCGGTCCAGCTCGCGAAGCACGCCGGTGCCAAGGTGATCGCGCTGGCTTCGAGCGAGGAGAAGAGAGCCCTCGCGGAGCGGCTCGGCGCGGACGCCACGGCCGACTCGCGCGCCGAGGACCTCAAGCAGGCCATCCTCGACGCCAACGGCGGCGAGCGCGTGGATGTCGTCCTCCACATGAGCGGGGCCGGCTTCGAGGCGGAGCTCGCTGCCCTCGGCATGCTCGGGCGAATGGTGATCTTCGGAAACGCTGCCCGCAAGCCGAACGACATCCGGACCAATTATCTGCTGCAGCGTTCCAAGTCCGTGCTCGGCTTCTGGCTCGTGGCGCTGGTCGCCCAGCGGCGGGACCTGATCCGGTCGATGACCGCGGAGCTGCTCGGCGCCGTCGCGTCGGGCGAGCTCGAGGTCGTGATCGGGAAGACCTATCCGCTGAGCGAGGCGGCGCAGGCCCACAAGGAGCTACAGGAGCGGCGAAGCACCGGCAAGCTCCTGCTCGACCCCTCGGCCTGATGAACGAGACCGCCGCCACCCGGGAGGCGCCGCCCTCCTTCGCCGATCTTCGCCTCTCCGAGGGGCTGCTGCAGACCCTCGAGGAGCTCGGCTACGCCGAGCCCACGCCGATCCAGGCACAGGCGATCCCCGCGCTGCTCGACGGGCACGACGTGATCGGCCAGGCCCAGACCGGGTCCGGGAAGACCGCCGCCTTCGGGCTGCCGCTGCTCGAGTACCTCGATCCGGAGAACGAGGAGACGCAGGCGATCGTCCTGACACCGACTCGCGAGCTCTGCATCCAGGTGACCCAGGCGCTCCGGGCCTACGCCGAGCACCTCGAGGGTGTCAATGTCGTGGCCGTCTTCGGGGGCGCCCCGATCCGCGACCAGCAGTCCCGGCTGCGGTCCGGTGCGCAGGTGGTGGTCGCAACGGTCGGCCGGATGATGGACCTGATCCAGCGCCAGTCGCTGGTGTTGACCGCCGCGCGCTACGTGGTGCTGGACGAGGCCGACGAGATGCTCGACCTCGGCTTCATCGAGGACGTCGAGAAGATCCTTCGGATGTGTCCGAGCGGCCGGCAGACGCTGCTCTTCTCGGCGACCATGCCCGGCCCGGTCGCGAAGTTGGCGGAGCAGTACATGTACGACCCGGTCACGATCCGGGTCACCCCCAAGAAGCTCACGGTCGACTCGGTCGAGCAGGCCTATGTGATGGTCGAGCCGCGCAAGAAGCTCGAGCGCCTGGTCGAGGTCCTGAAGGCCGAGGAGCCGGAGCAGGCGATCATCTTCGTCCGCACGAAGATCGGGGCGGCGCGCCTCGGCAGAGACCTGGCGGACAAGGGGCTGCGGGTCAAGGCCCTGCACGGCGACCTCAGCCAGGGTCAGCGGGACGGCGTGATGATCTCCTTCAAGGAGCACAAGACGCCGCTGCTGGTGGCGACCGACATTGCGGCGCGGGGTCTCGACATCGAGCACGTCACCCACGTCATCAACTACGACATGCCGAACAACCCGGAGATCTACGTGCACCGGATCGGGCGTACCGGCCGGGTTGGGAGGACCGGGCGGGCGATCACCTTCGCCACCTCGAAGCAGGCGGGTGAGCTCAAGGAGGTCGAGCGGGTGGTCAAGGCCCCCATCGGGGAGTGGGAGCCGCCCGAGGAACGACTTGAGCACGCCCCGACGCCGCGGCACCGCGAGGGACCGCCGCCCGAGCTCGACGCCGACGGCAGCGTGAAGCTGTTCGTCAATCGGGGCAAGCGCGGTGGGCTCAGCGAGGAAGACCTGAGCTGGGCTCTGCGCGAGGGTGCCGTCCTTCCCGATGACGCGATCCACTCGATCCGGGTGCTCGAGCGCTTCTCCTTCGTCGAGGTCGCCGCCGATCAGGCGGAGCGTGCCGTCGAATTCTTGGACGGAACCAAGCTCAAGGGCAAGCAGATCCGGATGGAGATCGCCCGGAACTAGGCCGAGCGGCTCGCCTAGTTCCCGTTCTGGGCGACGAGCTCCTCGATCTTGCCGATCAGGTCATCCCACTCGAACGGCTTTGGGATGACGTCGGTCGCTCCGAGCGAGCGCATGCGCTCGGGCTCCTGCGCGTCGAGGTGCGCCGAGATCATCACGACCGGGATGGTCGAGCCCTTGCCGCGGATCTCCGCGAGGACCTCCGTCCCAGACATCCTCGGCATCATCGCGTCGAGCAGGATGAGGTCCGGTTCCCTCGAGCCGAGTTCGCGAAGTCGCTCGAGCGCCTCGAAGCCGTCCTTCGCGGTGACGACCTCGTAGCCCTCCATCTCGAGGCGTCGCTCCAGCATGAGCAGCACGGTTTCGGAGTCGTCGGCGACCAGCAGCCGCGTCATCCGGCGGCCTGCGCTTTCATCCTGCTCCGGGAGTCGCTCTGCGTTGCCCGGCCGTCCTTGGCGATCGGCAGCACGAAGCGAAAGGTAGCGCCCTCTCCCGCAGTCGAGTCGACGGTGATCGCGCCGCCGTGGAGCTCGACGAGCGATTTCGCGATCGCCAGGCCCAGCCCGGTCCCGCCCACGGACTGCGTTTCGCCGCTCTCGGCGCGCCAGAAGCGGTCGAAGACGTGGTCGAGCTCCTCCTCGCCCAGGCCTGGACCATTGTCCGAGACGGCGAACTCGACTTCGTCCCCGGTCCTGGTCGCGGCGAGCGTCACCTCGGATTCCTCCGGCGCGTACTTGTTCGCGTTTGTGAGCAGGTTGGCGAGCACCTGGCTGATCCGGTCGGGGTCCGCCTGCACGTCCGGCACCCCGGTCTCGACGCTGACAGTGAAGCTCTGGTGGCGCTCGTCGAAGTGGGGCTTCATCTGACGTCCCACCCGCTGGGCGAGCTCATTGACCGACATGGGTTGCGGCTCGATGCGGAGCTTCCCGGCGTCGCTGCGCGCGAGGTCGAGCAGGTCGTTGATCATCTTCTGAAGCTGAGCCGCGCTCTCGGCGATCACCTCGGCTGCCTCGTACTGGCGCGTGTTGAGGGACTTGCGCTGCTCGGTCAGCATTTCGGCGAAGCCCTTGACCACGGTGACCGGGGTCCGGAGCTCGTGCGACACGGTGAGGACGAAGTCGTCCTTCATCCGCTCCACCCGGTCGCGCTCGCGAGCGTCACGTTCGAGTGAGTTGGCCATCTCGTTGAAGGCGTTGCCGAGCGTCGCGATCTCTACCGGGCCGCCGACCTCGACGCGTGTCCTCAGGTCGCCGCCCGCGAGGCGTCGCGCGCCCTCGACCAGCCGGCCCAGCGGCGCCCGCATCGAGTTGATCAAGCCGGTGAACAGGATCAGGGCGGCGAGCAGTCCACCGATCAGGCCGGCCGCGACCAGGACCGTCGTGTCCCGCGTATCCGAGCGCGCGTCGTCCTGCGCATCGACTCGCGCGCTGCGCGTCGCGCTTGAGAGAGCCTCACCGGACCTGGTCACGGCGGAGGTCCGCCGGGTCTCGATGCCCGGCGGGGGCACATGGCCGTGCACCAGCGGCTCGCCGACCGCCCGGCGCCAGGCGCCCTCGCTGTGGATGAGCTGATCGAGCCGGACGTTCAGGACGGGGTCCGACTCCGTGCTCTCCCGGGCACGAGAGACGGCGTCGTTGAAGCTACGCGTGGCCCGGTCGAGCTCGGCCTGGCTCGGCTTCTGCTGTGGCGTCGCCGGTCGTGCCGCTGCCTGCTCGAGGATGAATGCCGAGCGCAGCCGCTCGCTCTCCAGCTCGAGCTGGAAGAAGCGCGTGATGTCGTTCTCGTAGTTGACGCGGATCTGGAAGAGGCGACCGACGCCGAGGAGGGAGACCGCCAGCAGGAGAGCGAACAGCACGCCGAAACCGATCCGCAGGCGCGCCGTGAGTGAGGGGTTGACTCTCATCGTTTTTGCGGATCCCGATCCGTCCCGTACACTACGGCCAGGGGATCATCATGGGTAAAGGATTACTTGCGTGGTGGCGCAACCGGATAGTCGCGCGTGGACTGGCCGGAATAGTCCTGCTGTCCGTGCCCGTTGCGGTTGCCGCGACGATCGGGTTCGGCACCAGCCTGTCGGGCGTCGCCGGCGGGCTCTCGGCCATCACCAACGGCCCCGACGCCGTGACGGCATCCGCTCCGGCGGCCGGTCCCGCCAAGCTCAACCGGGCGGTTGTGGCACTCGCGAGCAGCCAGACGTCCGGCGGCGCTCAGACCACGGCGGCCGGCGGTTCCTCGACCGGCGGGGGGTCGAACCTCGGTACATCCGGGGGATCGGGAGGCGGGACGGCCGGAACACTCGGCGCGTCCGGTGGCGGCTCGGGTGACGGCTCCGGCACGAATGGGCCCGCGCCGACGATCAGCTCCCCGAGCACGCCGAACGTGACCATCCCCGGCACCGGTGGCGGCGGCACCGGCGATACGGTGGACTCGGTCAACAGCTCCGTCGACGACGTGGTCGGCGGGGTCAACAACACCCTCAACGGCCTGCTCGGCCGCTAGTCGCGACGGAACTTCGGCCGCTGGCCGCCCGATAAAACGGGTGCCACCCAGCGGTGGTCGCTCTCATCTACAGCCTCGCCTCGGCGTTCTCCTGGGGAGTCTCGGACTTCCTCGGCGGCCTGACGAGCCGCCGGCTGCCGGTGCTGGCCGTGCTGGCAGTCTCCCAGCCCGCTGGCCTGATCCTGGTCCTGGTCTTCATCGGGCTCTTCGGCGCGGACCCGATCTCGGCCGACAAGCTCGCGATCGCTTTCTTCGCCGGCGCCGCGTCCCTGGGCGGGCTGGGGGCCTTCTACGCCGCGATGGCCATGGGCACCGTCAGCGTGGTCGCGCCGATCGCAGCGCTCGGTGTGGTGGTGCCGGTCGCGGTGGGACTGATTACGGGCGACTCCCCGGCAGCACTGCAGCTGCTCGGCCTGATCCCGGCGGTGGCCGGCGTCGTGATCCTGAGTTACGAGGAGGGTCCCGCGGACGCTGGGATCGCACGCCGCTCGATCGGCCTCGCGATCCTCGCGGGCCTCGGCTTCGGCGTCTTCTTCACCGGCATCGACGCCGCCTCCCCCGACCGGCCGGGTTGGGCGATCCTCGCGGTGCGGCTCGGCGGTGTGACCACCGTCGCCGTCGCCCTGCTGATCAGCCGCCCGCGACTGGCCGGCGTGTCGGGGAATTGGAGCATGCTGATCACGATCGGCGTCTTCGACGTGCTCGCCAACGCCCTCTTCGCCGTGGCATCGACGAAGGGTGTGCTTCCGGTCGTCGCGGTCGGCGGGTCGATGTACCCGGCCTTCACGGTCGCGCTCGCCCACAGCGTGCTCGGCGAGCGGCTCGCGCGGATCCAGTGGGCCGGCGTCGTGCTCGCCTTGCTCGGCGTGGCGATGATCGCCGCCGGGAGTTAGCGGCGACCAGGCCGCCCCGTTATGAGCGAGGGGCGGAGCCCCGAGCGGTTGTGCTGGGCGGCCGCTTGTCGCCGCGGCTTGATAGCGGCGA
>DATFPJ010000172.1:0-1797 GCA_035264865.1 Solirubrobacterales bacterium | reverse complement strand
CCAGTCCGAGCGTCAGAGGAGCGCCCCAGCCGTCGTCGGCGGCGGGCTTGACGATCGTGTAGACGCCGAGCATCAACGCGGCGGTGATCAGGACGGCGCCGAGGGCATCCGCCCCCTGACGGAGCCCGATGCCCTCGTCCGACTCGACCACGCGGGTCGCGGCGACCGCGGTGGCGGCGCCGATCGGCAGGTTGACGAAGAAGATCCAGTGCCAGCTCAGCGCCTGGGTGAGGACGCCGCCCAGCAGAAGTCCGATCGACGCGCCGGCGGCAGCGACGAAGCTGTAGACGCCGATGGCCCGAGCCTGCTCGCGCGGCTCCGGGAACATCGTCACGATCATGCCGAGGATGACGGCGGAGGTGGTCGCGCCGCCGACGCCCTGGAGGACGGCTACGTCGCCCGCCGCCGCGATCCCACCGACCGGCGCAGGCACCTCGTCGAGATGACGGCCGAAGGAGAGAGAGCGCTCGAGAGGGCCGAGGAGAAGCTCGAGACCCTCGAGGAGGACGTGATCGGCCACCTCACCCCGGCGGAGCGGGCGACCCTCGCCGAGCTCCTCTCCAAGGCGCTCGGCTGCGACGGCCCAGGCGCCGAGGGCTGCTAGTCCGAGATCGGCCTAGAGAGAGGCGAGCACAGCCTCGAGGTCCGCGACCACGTCGCCGTCCATCCGGACCGTCGCATCGCCGTCGAAGGGCGTCGGCCCCTTGGTGATGACCGCGATGCGGCCGCCGCGGCCGAGCGTCACGGAGGGCAGGCCGGCCACGGGGTAGACCTCGAGCGAGGAGCCGACACAGAGCATCAGATCGGCACGGGCGGCGAGGGACTCGGCGTCCGCCATCGCGTCCGCCGGGAGGAACTCGCCGAACAGGACGACATCCGGCTTCACGTTCCCGGCGCACTCCCGGCAGACCGCCGCCCCGTCCTCGGCGAAGAGCGACTCGACCTGATCCAGCGGAAACGACGCCCCGCAGCTCTGACAGCTGGAGGTGCGGATCGAGCCGTGGACCTCGATCACCCGCTCCGAGCCGCCCTTCTGGTGCAAGCCGTCGATGTTCTGGGTGATCACCGCTTCCAGCACGCCGCGCCGCTCGAGCTCAGCAAGCGCCCGATGCGCGCCATTCGGCTCCCTGTCCCCCAGCATCTCGAGCCGCTGGCGGTAGAAGCCCCAGAACTTCGCGGGATCCCTCCGGAAGGCGTCGATGTGTGCGACCTCCATCGGATCGACCTTCTCCCAGATCCCCTCGCCGGGCGTTCGGAAGTCCGGAATGCCGCTCGGCACAGAGATCCCCGCTCCCGTCAGCGCAACGGTGCACGAGCTCTCGCGGATCAGCTCCGCAAGCCGCGACGCCTGATCTGTCGCTACTTGCCCTGCCACTTGGGTGAGCGCTTACCGAGGAAGGCGGAGATCCCCTCCTTCGCATCGTCGGACAGGAACGCGGTCGCGAAGCCCTCCTTCTCCGCCTCGATCCCCTCGTCGAGATCGCCCTTGTAGGAGACCTTCTTGATCTGCTCGACCGCGATCGGCGCCTGCTCAGCCAGCTTCCGCGCCCAGGCGACCGCGCTGTCGAAGAGCTCCTCGTCCGGCACCAGGTCGTCGGCGAGCCCGTGGAAGCGGGCGTCGGGCGCGAGTACGGCGTCGCCGGTCAGGTTCATCTCGAGCGCCTTCGACTGCCCGACCAGCCGCGGCAGCCGCTGGGTGCCGCCGAAGCCGGGGATGATCCCGAGGTTGATCTCAGGCTGGCCGAAGACGGCCGACTGGGCAGCGACCCGGAAGTCGCAGGCCATCGCCAGCTCGCA
>DATFPJ010000171.1:0-12270 GCA_035264865.1 Solirubrobacterales bacterium | reverse complement strand
TGGGCGTAGATCCAGAGCGGATGCAGATCGCCTTTGGAACGCCCCGGGTCGGCCAGGTACTGCTGTCCCACCAAGACGAACGGCCGCTCGGGCATCCGCCCGCGGTTGATCGCGGCCTCCGCGAGCACCAGCTCGTCGAAGCTCCCGACGACGTGCACCGTCCCCGCCCTGCTGCACGCCTCGTTCGCCCACGGCACGCCGCCTTCGATGGCGAGGTCGAGCTTGAACGCGCCCGGCCCGTGTCGATAGCGCCGGTACGCCCGCAGCACTCGCGGAGGCAGCCGCTCCCCCATGATTCCAGCGACCTCTCCAGGCGCCAGGTCGAAGGCCACGATGTCCGCGCCTTCGACCTCGTCGAAGTCGGTGACGCGCCGGCCCGTCTCGATCCGGCCGCCGTATTCGCTGAGGGCCGACGCCAGCGCCTCGGTGATCGCGCCCGAGCCGCCGCGCGCGACTGGCCACCCGACGGCATGACCGGCATCGATCAGGGCACATCCGATCGCCGAGCTCAGCAGCCGGTTGAGCGGGCTGTACGCGTGCGCCGCCACACCGCCGAACAGCGCCTTCGCCCGCTGCGTCTTCCAGGCCTTCGCGAGCACGGTGGCCGGCGCCGCGGCCGGGACCCCGAAGCGCGCCAGCCGCAGCGGGTGCCTGGGGAAGTGGATGATCGGGGCCATCATGTCGTCGAGCAGGACGCCGTAGTTCGCAGACGACGAGCCGAAGACCCGCTTCCACGCCGGACCGTCTTCTCCGAGCGCGTTTGCCGTCTCCTCGATCGAGGGGTACATCACACCCGCGCTTCCGTCGTCCAGTGGATGAGCAAGGCTCACCTCCGGCAGGAGCCACTCGAGCCCGTGCCGCCCGAGGTCCAGCGAGCGGAGGAACGGGGAGTCGGCCGCCATCGGATGGGTCGCGGAGCAGTCATCGTGGATGAGCCCGGGAACTGTCCGCTCGCTGCTCCTCGCCCCACCGCCGATCCGCTCCTCGGCCTCGATCACGGTGACGTCGAGGCCGTTCCGCGCCAGCTCGACGGCGCAGGCGAGCCCGTTGGGGCCCGAGCCGACGACGATCGCCTCGCTCAACGACTCGCGGAGAGTTCGGGCGACTCCGAGCCCCCCACCGGCAGAGGCTCCTGGGGAGCGGCCGCCCCGCCTTCGACGACCACCGGGAAGTCGAAGGACTCGTCGAGCCACGGCTGGCTGGTCACCATGTCCCTGACGGCGACGGTCCCCTCCTCCAGCAGCCCGTCCACGGGGTCCCAGATCTCATAGTGCTGGTAGCCGCGGCCGTGCATCGTCGGCTCGGATTCGAGATAGATGAGCCGCACGTCGCCGCGCTCGAAGCCACAGCGCTCCTGGATCGCCTCGAGCAGCTGGGCGCTGTGGAAGTGGGCGTCCCCGAAGTTCCAGCCGTTGACGACGTTCGAGATCAGCTCGCCCTCGCGGACGTCGTAGGCCTCGACGTCCTCGACGGCATGCGGCAGCAGGGCGTTCAGCGCGCGTCCGTGCGAGTGCATCGCACGGAAGGCGAGCCCGCGGTTCAGCAGATAGAGAGCGGTCTCGCGGTCGTAGATGTCGCCGACCTGCTCGACGATGGTCCGGGCCGGCTTCTTGATGTCGGTGTCGAGCTTCGCCTCCGCCCCCCTCCCCTTGCGGAACAGCCAGGCGCTGGTCGCCCAGTTCCCGGCGTAGTAGCGCATCGACGGCAGGAAGGAGATCTTGTCCGGCCGGTTCCCCCCAAGCAGCGGCAACGCCACCAGTGGGATCGCGAGGACCGCGATCAACAGCGGGTCATCGAGGGTCGAGAGCGAGGTGTCGCCGTAGTGCCCGAAGAGGAACAGGATCCCGAAACTCATGAACAGGTTCCACTCCAGCGGGACGGCCAGGGGGAACATCGAGGTGATGTTGACGTGGAAGAGGATCATCCCGACGATCGCGATCGTCCGGATGGTCGGGTTGTCCTGGAAGACCAGCAGCGCGGGCCAGAGGAACTCCTGGACGGTGCCGAAGTGCGCGATCCCCGCCGCCAGCCGCGACGGCAGCATGTCCTCGGGGTAGTCGCGCCAGAGCCGCCGCTTCACCGCGCCGGGGATCAGCGGGGCGTTGCTCATCATTGTCGAGACGACGAAGGGGAAGTGGCTGTTGAGCTTGGAGCTCGCCGCGCCCCACCAGATGAAGAGGAAGACGAACTGCCAGGCGACGACCCAGTGCTCGACGGGGAAGAGCCCGACGACGAGCATCGTCGCGTAGATCTCGGGCCTTGCCGCGAGGAACGAGACCTTGTCGCGGAGGCCCAGCAGCCCGAGCAAGCCGAGCAGACCCGCGATGCCCGCGGGCGGCAGCTTCCCAGCCGACCCGACGTCGCCGACGCCCGATGCGGCGAGCAGGAACACGCCGGTCGCCAGCACGCCGGCGTAGAGAGCGAGGTCGAGCGCTGTCCGCGTGCTGCCCCTGGTGAACGGGACCTTGTCCGGCCAGGGAGGAAGGCGCACGGTCCCCGGCCGCAGCCAGTAGAGGACCCCGCCGATCGGGGGCGCGAAGCGGAAGCTGAGGGGCATCGAGCCGGCCCCGAGCCCCAGGATCTCCCAGAGCATCAGCCAGACGGCCAGCTTCTCGAAGACGATCGGCTCCGTCCACCAGTCCCCCAGATCGCCGATGGTGCCGAGGCCCGGTGTCAGCGAGATCACGAACAGCGCCGCCAAGCTGAAGACGATCAGCTTCAGGGCGTAGACGAGGTAGACGAACGTCGGCGACCCGAAGCCGTTCGCTCCCCAGTCCTGGACCAGCGGCTTGAGCCGCGACAGATGCGGCTTCGCCTTCCACTCCTCGAGGTCGAACGGCGGTGGTGACGGTTCGAGGAATCCCATCGCTCCCTGGGACGAACCCTATTACGCGAACGCTGCGAGGCTAGGGACCGAGCCAGCCGTGGGAGTGGCACGGGATCGCCGTGCCGGTGTTCGGTACGAGCGCCGCGGGCGCCGGGTCCGGTCGGTTCGCGGTCGTGCAGTAGTTGTTGACCACGCCGCCGGCCTGGAGGAAATCGGATTTCTGGGCCCGGGCCTTCACGTCGTTCCGCGGATAGCTGTGTGGATCCGAGCCGTACGCGGGCGGGCGCGGTGGGATGTCCTCGTCGGGCGGCGTGGCCGTGCCGCCTGGGACGCCGAGCGGCCCGCCGTCCCAGTAGACCAGTGCCGAGCCACTGAACGGGAACGAGGCGATCGCGGGGATGCCGAAGACTCCGTTCGGGTTCCAATACCGGCCGGGCTCGAGCGCGGGCTGGTAGATCCGCGCGCCGATCGTCCTCGCCTCCACCTCGGCGGCGACGTTCGCCACCTGGTGATCGCCGAACGCAGCGTGCATCAGCACGTCGTGGGGCGGCGTATTCGGCAGCGGATCGGTCGTCATGTGCTGCGCGTAGCCATCCGCCTCCGCCCGGTCCCAGAGCAACTGCATCAACGAGAAGATCAGCGGCCGCTCAAGCTCGTTCGGATAGTTGTCATAGAGGCCGAGCGGCGTGTCATCAGGCGCCGCGCTGCAGACCGTGTCGAGCGGGCTCGGGAAGAGGCCGCAGACCTCGCCGGTGAACTTGCCCTCCGCATAGGGCTCGAAGTCGACGCTGCGCTGAAGCAGCGTCGAGTAGTTCATCCCGGGCACGCCGAGCACCGCCCGGTCGAAGTCTGGAGCCACCGCGGTCAACGCTCCGCCCAGGATCCCGCCCTGGCTGTTGCCGTCGTAGAAGAGCCGGTCGCCGCGGATCACGGTGGCTCCGCTCGCATCCCGGAAGGCTGGGTCGGTCGCAAGCCCCTGCGGATGGATCATGGCCCGCCCGAGGTAGAGGAAGTTGAGCATCCCCTGCTGGGTCTCATCCGCGAGCAACGGGAAGAGCGAGAGGTTCTGCAGGATGAGCAGGATGTTGGGGATGTTCTGCGAGGCGAACCCGTACCAGTCGGTTGCGCAGAAGACGATGTCGTGCTCGTTGGCCATCGCCTCGACGTTGCCGCCCTCGACCTCGCTCGCGCTGCCCAGCAGGCCATGCCCGTAGAGCGAGACGCGTGCAGGGGCGCGCGCCGGATCGTCGAGCGCGGAGTGGGGAATGATGCATTCGAACGAGGGCTTCGCCGTGTTCGCGAGCGGTGTGCCGGCTCCCAGCTGGGCCGGCAGGCCATCCGGGCCGAGGTTGTAGGTGGACCCCGTGGGCGAGCAGCCGGGCGTGTTCATGTAGCACGGCACCGTGACCGTGCCGTGGACGATCCGCGCGATGTTCGGGTTCTCGGCGGCGGTGAAGTTCTCGGTCTGGCTGGAGTCGATCGTGAAGCTGGGCACGCTGCCCTGCACCTGCAGGTCGCCGAGGTTCGTGTCCCCGAGCTGGCGGAAGGCGTCGTCGCGAATCTTCAGCATCCGGGCCGAGAGGCTGCGCTCGCTGGCGACCGTGAAGTCCCAGGCCAGGTAGAGGTTGGAGCGCTGGATCCCTGCTCGGCCCAGCTTCGCGAACAGGTCTTCCATGTGCGCGCGGCGGGCCTCGACCGCCGGCTGCGTGGTGATCAGGTTGTCGCGGTAGACGCGGAAGGCATTGCCCGGCTGGATCGGCTTGTCCTGAGCGTCGCGCAGGCCCCGGAGGGCGACGACGTAGCGACCACCCTCCTCCCAGTTGACGGCCGGCCGGATCAGCAGGTTGACCTTGGCCCTGTCCGCGGGGTCATCCGGATTTCCCCCGACCGCCGGATCGATCGGGTTGTAGTCGATCTCCGACCAGATCGGCTGCCGCTGTCCGGTGTCGGCGTTGATCACCACGACCGGTTGGCTCGCCTTCGAATAGGCCTCCATGTGGTCGATGGAGACCGCACCCGTGTTGCGGAACGCGCGGGGGTTGTCGAGGCCTGGGATCCGGACCGTGATCATGTTGCCCGGGCTGAAGCCGTCGTTCCGGTCGTACTCGGACGGATCGATGTGGACGCCGGCCTTGTTCGCCGGCATGGAGTCGGCCTTCAGGTTGAGGCGGCGGCCGGTGTCAGTGGAGGGGTCGGCGACCGTGAAGTAGTCGTTCGGCCACGGCTGCAGGCAGACGGCCGGATCGAGGAAGTCGCAGCGGTCCGCATTCTGAGTGTCGATCGGCGGCCCGGTGTAGGGCCGCGGCTTGGGCGCGCCGCTGCTCGGTGCGGCTGCGTCAGCGTGAGCCCACGGACCGAGCACGAGGAGGACGAGGGCGCAGAGCGCCAGCCCGGCTGCCGCCGGCCGTGCCTGTCTGGGTGCGCGTGTCTGTCCCATCTCCCGTAGGCCCCGCCCCCGGCGAGGTCCGAAAACCGTAGTCGAGCCTCTGGCGAGGCGCGCCGGTTCCCGACCGGCCGCAACTTCTCGGAGGCGCCCTAGTTATGTTCGGGTGATGCCCATCCGACTGCGCAGGGGTTGGCTGGCGCTTGTCGGCGTCGCGTGTCTCGCGGCGCTCGCGCTCCTCGTTCGGGGCGAGCCCACGCACGCCGCGAGCAGCAAGCCCAACGTGATCATGTTCACCACCGACGATCAGACGGTGCGTGACCTGATCGCGATGCCGAAGACCATGGCGCTGATCGGCAATCAGGGCGCGAACTTCCCGCACGCCTACGTCTCGATGTCGCTCTGCTGCCCCTCCCGCATCACGGTCCAGACCGGCGAGTACGCCCACAACCACCACGTGATGGGGAACACGCCGCCGCAGGGCGGCTACGGCCAGTTCAACGACAAGAACGACCTGCCCGTCTGGCTAGAGAGGGCGGGCTACCGGACGATCCACGTCGGCAAGATGCCGAACGGCTTCGGGACGGAGACCAACGAGACCTACGTCCCGCCGGGTTGGGGACCCTTCAACGGCGGCAACGGGCCGGGTGAGTTCTACGGCTTCATCAAGCCCGCCTCCGCCTACTTCGGGTTCTCCCTGGACGAGAACGGCACCCTCCACCAGTTCGGTGCGGATGACTACCAGACGGACGTCTACGGGGACCTCGCCGTCAACCGGATCGAGAGCCATTTCGACAACCACGCGACTCAGCCGCTCTACATGCAGGTCCAGTTCTTCGCCCCGCACGACCCGGCGGATCCCGCTCCCCGCCACGTCGGCGCGTTCGCCTCCGCCCCGCTGCCCATCGACGCGAGCTTCAACGAGAAGAACGTCAAGGACAAGCCCGGCTGGATCAGGGCGATCCAGCGGTTCGGCCCGGGCCTGATCGCGAAGATCCAGACCCGCTATCAGCACCGGCTCGAGACGCTGATGTCGGTCGACGACGCGATCGAGCGGATCGTCAACGAGCTGGCCTCGAAGAACGAGCTCGGCAACACGTACCTGATCTTCACCTCGGACAACGGCTTCATGCAGGGCCAGCATCGCCTGCACCAGGGCAAGTTCGCGCCGTACGAGCCCTCGATCCAGGTTCCTCTCCTGATCCGAGGGCCGGGCATCCCCGCGGGCGGCCAGCCGCGGGCGCTGGTCTGGAACGGCGACATCACCGCGACGATCCTGAAGATGGCCGATGCGAGGCCGGACCTCACGCAGGACGGCCGCTCCCTGCTCCCCTACGCGCGCGATCCCAACCTGCGCTCGACCCGGCCCATCCTGATCGAGACCGGGCCCCCCGGGGCGACCAACGAACCGGGGACCCCGGTGAGCGCGGCGAGCGGCAAGCGCGTCCACTTCAGCACCTACGTCAAGAACCTCGACCAGGACCACACCGCCCAGATCGCGCGCGCGATCGTCGCACCCCGCTACCGCGCGATCAGGACCGGCCGCTACCTGCTCGTCAAGTACTCGGACGGCAGCCGGGAGCTGTATGACCTGAAGCGCGATCCGCTCGAGCTCAAGTCCAAGTACAAGGACTCCCGCTACTTCCCGGTGCGCAAGTACCTGCTCAAGAAGCTCAAGGGCCTGGTCCTCTGCAGCGGGGAGGCCTGCAGCCGGGACATCAAGAAGCCGCCCAAGCCGCTCGCCAAGAAGAAGAAGCACCCCAAGCCGAAGCCGGCTCCGGCACCGTAAGGTCCCGGACATGGCAGCGTCGGAGACGCCCCCTCCCCTCTTCGGCGACTACTACCGCGAGATCTACGCGAAGGGCATGCTGGCCGGCGAGCAGCCGACGCTGCCGATCGCCTGGGCAGAGCTCGAAGGGCGAGCCCGCGAGGCGCTCGATGACCGTGCGGTCGCCTACGTCTTCGGCGGCGCCGGGTCGGAGGACACGATGCGGGCCAACCTCGAAGCATTCCGGCGATGGCGGATCGTCCCCAGGGTGCTGCGCAAGGACCTCTCGGTCCGGGACCTCTCGGCCGAGCTGTTCGGGACGCGGGTACCCGCCCCAGTCGCGCTGGCGCCGATCGGGGTGCAGACGCTCCTCCACGAGCAGGGCGAGCTGGCCAGCGCGGCAGCGGCCGCGGAGCTCGGACTGCCGCTGATCGCGAGCACGGCGTCGGCGACGGCGCTGGAGGAGATCGCGGAGGCCAATGGCGACGGCCCACGCTGGTACCAGCTCTACTGGCCCAACGACGACGAGCTCGCCGCGAGCCTCGTCCGGCGTGCGGAGGCCGCGGGCTATACGGCGATCGTCCTCACGGTCGACAACTACGTGCCCGGCTGGAAGCCCCGCGATCTGCAGCAGGCGTACCTGCCATTCCTCGAGGGAGTCGGGATCGCGCAGTATCTCTCCGACCCGGTCTTCAGGGAGGGCCTCGAGAAGCCTCCCGACGAGGACATCGGAGCCGCCGTCGGCCACTTCCTGGGGGTCTTCGCGAACCCCGCGCTCACCTGGGAGCGGCTCGAGTGGCTGCGGGGCACCAGCTCACTGCCGCTCGTCCTCAAGGGGATCCTCCATCCGGAGGACGCCACCGAGGCGCGAGAGCGGGGCGTCGACGGAATCGTGGTCTCCAACCACGGCGGCCGCCAGATCGACGGGGCGATCGCCTCGCTGGACGCCCTGCCCGCCATCGTGGACGCGGTCGGCGACGATCTGACCGTCATCCTCGACAGCGGCATCCGCTCGGGTGCGGACGCCTTCAAGGCACTCGCTCTGGGCGCGGACGCGGTGCTGATCGGGAGGCCCTACCTCTGGGGCCTGGCGCTCGACGGCCAAAACGGAGTTGAAACAGTCCTCCGCGGCATCCTCGCGGAGCTCGATCTGACGATGGCGCTCAGCTCCTGCACGGCGCTCGGAGACCTCGAGCCCGGCCTGCTTCGCCGCGTCTGAGGGCGCCTAGAGCGGCACGGGCGCAGCGACGCCCGCTGCCATGTGGAGCGAGACGACCGACTCGCCCTCGCTGCGGATCTCGACCGCGTCGCAGAGCAGGCGGGCGAGCCAGAGCCCTCGGCCGCCCGGCTGCTCGGGGGGCGGCATCAGCTGGCCGGCGAGCGCGTCCTGGATACCGGCGCCGGAATCGCTGACCTCGCAGATCACCTCATCCGGGAGGCTCCAGACCCGCACGGTCGCCGGTTGGCGTCCATGCACAAGCGCATTCGTCGTCACCTCGTTCAGCGCCAGGGCCAGCTCCTCGGCCTTCCGGCCGGGCAGTCCGGCGTCCGCGGCGGCGTCCGTGATCAGCCGTCGGATGCCGGCGAGGTCAGCGAGGCCGAAGGAGAGGTCGATCCACGGATCGCCGGAGGGCCGCGCGACGCGCTCGTTCAGGCGGCTGCAGAAGTGGAGCGGGTCCTGATAGCCGGCGGAATCGATCCACTCCCGTGCCGCGGCGATCGTCGGATGAGTGCTGTGGGCGTGCTCGATGATCTCCGCCGGCAGGATGCGGGTGTCGTAGGGGCAGATGAAGGTGACGGGCATGCCGGCGAAGGCGACGTTGATGACCGATTCGTGCCGTGCCCAGTCGCGTACGTGAGCCTCCTTGCCGCTCGCCCAGGGCGGCTCTCCGATCAGGCGAACTCGCCTGCGTCGACCGCCGCCGCCCTCGCCCTGGCCGATTCTCTCCTCCGCCCAGCGGGCGAACTTCTCGCGCGTGCGCGCCGAGCTCTCGTACCACTGCTCGACCGAGAGCAGAGTGACCCCCTCGGGCTCTCCGCCTAGGGCGGAGCGGAGGCTCTCGACGTTGCGCGTCTGCACGGCGACCAGGACCGGCTCGGAGCGCTCGATCCCCTCCTCCACGAAGGGGAGAGCAACGTCAATGAACTCCTGGTCGGAGCCGTAAATCAGCGCAGGGTGTATGAAGCCTTCGGACGCCGCGGATCCTTCCCCTTCTCCAGACGCTTGTCCCGTCCATTCGGACGCATGTCCCGTCCGTTCGGACGCTTTGATCTCCCCTACCCGGTCGACTCAGGTTTGACGCAAGTTTCGTCGCCCGGAGCCGCTTGGATCACTCCGCCCCGCTCTGATCGCCGATCTCGCGGGTTCAATAGAGCGGCCATGCGGTCCTCGCGAACAGCGCTCGCCGCCGCTCTCGCCGTGGCTCTCACCCTCGCGGTCCTGCCTGCGCACGCAGGCGCTGGCACGCGTGCGATCGGCATCGACGTCTCGCGCTTCCAGAAGACGATCGACTGGCCGAGCGTCGCCGGGGCGGGAGTGCGCTTCGCCTTCGTGCAGGCGAGCCGCGGCAGCGGCCTGGACTGCACGGTGAAGCCTCAGCAGTGCGGCGCCGACCCATACTTCGCCGCGAACCGGTTGGCGGCGGAGTCGGCCGGGATCCGCGTGGGCCCCTACCACCGGGCCTTCGCGAGCGGTGGTACCCCAGCCGACGCCCGTGCCGACGCACTGGCCGAGGCGAACATCTTCCTGGCGGCCGTTGGGACGCTGCACAGCGGCGAACTGGTCCCGGTGATCGACGTGGAGACGCCGTTCACCGGCATGACCGCCACGAGCCTTCGCACCTGGGTTCGCGTCTGGCTGAAGAAGGTCAAGCGGCGACTGGGTCGCAAGCCGATGATCTACACGAACGCGAGCAGCTGGGCCGCGACCGGGAACACCCTCGAGTTCGCGAAGGCGAAATACCCGCTCTGGATCGCCGAGTGGGGCGTCTCCAGGCCCACGGTGCCGGCGCGAAACTGGGCCAGGCACGGGTACTCGGTCTGGCAGTACACGAGCTCCGGCAGCGTGCCGGGCATCTCGGGCCACGTCGACATGGACCGTCTCGGCAAGGGCCTCGCCAAGATCACCATCCACTGAGCCGGGGTTTCCGCCCGCAGGCCAGCGGGCAGCCACGAAGCGATGGACGAGCAGTCTTCGGAGAGGGCGCCGGAGCGGCAGGACGGCTCTCAGCCGGAGCGCGGCACGGGCCAGCGCCAGGACCACCGCGCCGCTCCCCCCGGTCACAAGATCCCGGGCGAGGCGGCGAACCTGGACGACCCCGAACCGAATCCCGCGTCCTCGGCCGGGGAAACGGCCGGCGAGGACGCCGACAGCGAGGATTGACGCCGCAGCCGAGGGTGGGTCGAGGCCTTGGCGAGCCCGCTACTGGGCGGTTCGCTGGTCGTCGAGCGCTACCCGGATGGTGAGGTGCTCCGTGCCGATCAGCCGCAGCGCGGCGTCGTTGAGTGGGCGGCCGAGCCAGCGCAGCCGCTCGATCGGGTCGTCGTCCGGCAGGATCTCGGCGGTGCCCTCGAGCCACCGCGAGCCGAGTTTGACGCGAACGCGTGGATCGGCCTGGATGTTCTTGACGTAGTCCGTCTCCCGGCCGTGCTCGGTGACGATCCAGAAGGCCCCGTCGCGCAGGCCGTTGCCGACCGGGGTCCGGCGGGGCAGTCCGCTGCGCCGTCCGGTGGTCTCCAGCAGCGCCTGCGTCCGCGGCCAGAGCCCGCGTTCGATCAGCGGCCGGACGAGGGGGTTGACCAGCCGGTTCGCGACGAACCTCGCCAGCGCCCGCTTCCGCCTCCGCCAGGCGGAGGGGCCCAGGGCGACCGGAGGCCGCCCCGGGCGTCCGCTCGTCACGCCCCGGCCGGTGCGGGGCTGCGCCCCGTCTCGCCGCTCGCGGCTCCGGCGACCAGGCCCACCACCCCGAGGATCACGTGCAGCCAGTTGTCCTCGGTGTTGATCGGGATGAACCCGAGGATCGAGTCGCCGCTGCCGATGATCAATCCCCAGATCGCGACCACGATGTAGACCACCCCGAGTCCGTAGGCGTAGTTGCGGGATGCCCGTGCGCCGGCGAAGAAGGCGAGTACGCCGAGCGCGCCCGTCGCCAGGTGGACGATGTTGTGCCACGCATTGACGGTCAGGATCCCGAACACGTCATCGGTGTTCCCCGGGCTCCCAAACGAGGAGCTGTAGAAGAAACCGATGATTCCCGCGACCACGAGGACCGCGCCTACCAACCCGGCGTAGAGACTCGCCGGACTCGTTTCCTGGTTCAACCTGGCCTCCTTTCTCCTTGGCGTATCAGCTCAAGCCGGGGTCAGTGCCATGCAGCAGTGCCGCGCCTTCGGGTCGTGGTGGCGGGCCGTCGCGGTCACACCGCGGCCGTCGAGCGCACCGTCGATCGCGGCGTCGACGAGTCCGCAGACGAGCGCCGGCCGCTCCGGCGACGCAAGCGGGCAGGGACAGTTCGAAAGGGTCAGCTCGTTTTGCTCGATCCGCGCCTCGAAGCCGAGCCTGTGCAGCATCCCGCGAAGGTCGCCGTCGGGGGCCGAGGGCTGATCGCCTGCCGCGCGCTTTCCCCAGCGCCTGGCGCGATCGCGCGACCGCTCGGGTCTGCCGCTCAACGCCGAGGCCAGCAGCTGCGCGAGCCCGAGCAGATCATCGCCTGAGGGCTGCCAATCGCCTTTGAGGCGGTAGCGCACGACGGGGCGGCCGGGGCCATCTGCGGGGTCCTGCTCGCGGCTCGCGACGCCCGCCTCGGCTAGGGCCGCCAGGTGCGCGCGGGCGGTATTCAGGTGGACGCCGACGGAGCGCGCGACCTCCGACGCGGACGCCCGCCCGCGCGCCAGGCGGCGGGCGACGGCGAGGCGGACCGGATCTGCGAGCACATCGAGACGGGCCATTTGATTATATTCTATTAGAATCAATGTTTAGGGAAGGAGAGGCTCGATGGGACCGCTGTCGCTGCTCAAGGGCTGGCCGGGGAAGCCCTCGCATCCCCCGCTGACGGACGCCAGCATCGGCGCCTACACCGTCGGGGTCGCGATGCTGGTCGCCGGCTCACTCGGCCTCCAGGAGGAGCAGATGGCGCACGGCGCGCTGCTTGCGATCGGGGGAGGCCTCGCACTCGCACCCGCCACCGCGCTGACGGGACTGCTCGACTGGCTCGGGATGGAGAAGGGCACCCCGTGGCGGCGGATCGCGACCATCCACCTCCTCACCATGGTGAGCGCAACGGTGCTCTTCGC
>DATFPJ010000170.1:0-8764 GCA_035264865.1 Solirubrobacterales bacterium | reverse complement strand
CTTCTCGGCCAGCTCCTGGAGGGAGGACGCGCCAGTCGCGCCCTCCCCTGCCAGCTGCTTGATCGGGTCGGGGTTGACGTCGTAGACGACGCAGTCGTGGCCGTCGCGCATCAGCCGGCGGACCAGATTCGCGCCCATCCGCCCGAGGCCGACCATTCCGAGCTGCGCCATGCCGAGCAGACTATCCCCGTCCGTTAGGTTGCGAACGTGGCGCAAGCGGACTCAGGACGAGAGATCGGGCCCCCCGCCGATGCGCTGGTGATCTTCGGGATCACCGGCGACCTGGCGAAGAAGATGACCCTGAAGGCGCTCTACGACCTCTGCGCCAACGGCACGCTGAAGGTCCCCGTGATCGGGGTTGGCCGCACGGACTGGTCCGACGATGACGTCGACGAGTACGCCCGGGAGGCGATCGAGGCGCGCGCCACGGCCAAGGGCGAGGAGATCGACGAGGACAGCTACAGGGCGTTCTCGGAGAAGCTCGGCTACGTCCAGGGGGACTACACGGAGGCCGACACCTACGAGCGGCTCAAGAAGAAGCTCGGGGGTGCGAAGCACCCGGTCTTCTACCTCGAGATTCCTCCTTCGCTGTTCGCGCCGGTCGTCGACCAGCTCGGCAGCGCCGGCCTGACGGATGGTGCCCGGGTGGTGATCGAGAAGCCCTTCGGGCACGATCTCGCCTCCGCGATCGAGCTCAACGACCACATCCACCAAGTTCTCGGGGAGAACCAGATCTACCGGATCGACCACTTCCTCGGCAAGGAGCCGGTGATGGACATCACCTACCTGCGCTTCGCCAACTCGCTGCTCGAGCCGATCTGGAACCGGCGCTACGTCGAATCGGTGCAGATGACGATGGCCGAGGACTTCGGGGTCGAGGACCGCGGCAGCTTCTACGACCCTGTCGGCTGTCTGCGCGACGTCTTCCAGAACCACCTGCTCCAGACGCTGGCCCTGGTCGCAATGGAGCCACCGTCGGCCGGCGCCGATCCGGACCCGATCCGCGACGCGAAGCTCGACCTCTTCAAGGCGATCCCGGACATCGACCCAAACCGCTATGTCCGGGGCCAGTACGAGGGCTACCGCGACATCGACGGCGTGGATCCGAACTCGACCACCGAGACCTTCGTCGCACTCCGGCTGGACATCAACAACTGGCGCTGGTCGGGCGTCCCCTTCTTCGTCCGCGCCGGCAAGGAGCTGGCGGAGAAGGTCACCGAGGTCCGGGTGATCCTCCAGAACCCGCCCCCCGTCGGCATCGGCGGCCGTGGCCCAACGCCCGATACCGACGAGATCGTGATGCGAATCGACCCCGACGCGGGCGCCAGCATCCTGATGGAGGCGAAGCAGCCCGGCGAGGAGGCCTTGCGGCGCGTCCACCTCGACCTCCTCTTCCAGCAGCAGTTCGGGGGCCAGCCGGGCCCCTACGAGCGGCTGCTCAGCGACGCCCTAAGCGGTGACCAGCAACGCTTCGCCCGCGAGGACAGCGTGCTCGAGACCTGGCGGATCGTGCAGCCGCTGATCGACCGACCCTGCGAGCTCGAGACCTACCGCAAGGGCAGCTGGGGCCCGGAGGGCGCGTCGAACCTGATGCACGGCTATGGCGGCTGGCGGCGGCCGTGGCTGCCCGATGATGCGAGGGTGCCGCGAGGCGAAGCCGAGCGGCAACCCGTTTGATGCCGAGACCGTCGGCGCCGGCTGGAACCGGCGTTCCCCAGCGCGGGCCCGGATCGGGCGTGAGCTAGGGTGAGCGGAGTGTCCGAGGCGACCCTCCACACCGACGCGGGGCCGATCAAGGTTCGCTTCTTCGACGACGACGCGCCGAAGACCGTCGCCAACTTCCGGAAGCTCGCCGCGGACGGGTTCTACGACGGCCTGATCTTCCACCGTGTGATCAAGGACTTCATGATCCAGGGCGGTGACCCAGAGGGCACGGGCACGGGTGGCCCCGGCTACACGTTCGAGGACGAGATCAACGACCACAAGATCGTCCGCGGTGCGCTTGCGATGGCGAACGCCGGCCCGAACACGAACGGCTCGCAGTTCTTCATCGTCACCACCGACGCCGCACCGTGGCTCGACGGCAAGCACACCGTCTTCGGCGAGGTGACCGAGGGGATGGACGCCGTCGACGCGATCGAGGGCACCGAGACCGGCGCCGGCGATCGGCCGGCACAGCCGCAGGTGATCGAGCGCGTCGAGCTGTCGGATTAGGCGAGGACGCGAGGGAAGTCGGCTGACGTGAGCGACGAGAGGACGATCGTCATCACCGGCGCTACGGACGGCCTCGGGAAGGGTCTCGCCCGTGAGCTGGCCCCGAGCGGCGCGCGACTGATCCTCCATGGACGCAACGAGGAGAAGGGCAAGGCCCTGCTCGAGGAGTTGCGCCAACATCAAACGGGTCGCGCTGGCGCGCGCCCTCGCACCAACGGAGAACTGGTCTGGCGGCGAGCCGACTTCGCCTCGCTCGACGAGGTTCGCGACCTGGCCGAGGCGCTCCGCGACGAGGACCGGCTCGACGTGCTCGTCAACAACGCGGGGATCGGCACCGCCGGCGGCCGCGAGGAGAGCGCGGAGGGCTACGAGCTCACCTTCGCGGTCAACTACCTCGCGCCGTTCCTGCTCACCAGGCAGCTGCTGCCCCTGATCCAGCGCTCGGCCCCGGCGCGGATCGTCAACGTGAGCTCCGCGGGCCAGGCGCCCATCGACTTCGACGACGTGATGCTCGAGAACTCCTACAGTGGTGTGCAGGCCTACTGCCAAAGCAAACTGGCGCTCGTCATGCTCACCTTCGATCTGGCCGAGGAGCTCGAGGGCTCGGGCGTGACCGCCAACTGCCTGCACCCCGGCACCTATTTGCCGACGAACATGGTCCGGCGGGCCGGCGTCGAGCCCGTGACTCCGCTGGAGGACGGGATCGCCGCGACCATGCGGCTGATCGCCTCGCCCGAGGTCGAGGGCATCAACGGCCACTACTTCGACGGGACCAGCGAGTCGGCTCCGCATCCCCAGGCGGAGGACCCCGAGGCGCGGCGGCGTCTCCGCGAGCTCTCGGCGGAGCTGACCGGCGTCGAGGTCTCGGCCTAGCGTCGGCTGATGGGCCTCTCCGACAAGCTGCGCGGCTTGATCGGCGTCGGCGAAGGCTCGCTACATCCCGACGGGCTCGCCGAGCTTCGGGTCGGCGACGCGAGCTACGACGACTGGGACGTCGTCCGCGACTTCGAGGAGCTCGAGACCGCGCGTGCCTGGCGGCAGCAGCTCACGGATGCGGGGCTGGAGGCGGTGCTCACCTCAGACCACCCGCTGAACGAGCTCGGCCGGGGCGACATCGCGCTTCGCGTCCCGCCGGGAAGGTGGAGCGAGGCGAACGAGCTGCTCGACGAGCCGGACTAGACCACCTCCCTGTCGAGCTCCGGGTCCGCATAGCAGACGACGGTGTGGGCGCGGCGGTCGGGCCAGCCCCGCCGCTCGTCCTCGAACAGGACGCCCGCGAACCCGAGCCCGAGCGGCAGCGCCGAGATCGGCAGCCAGAGAGCCCGGCGCATCGCCTGTCCGGGCCTGACCGGCTCCCCATCCTCGGAGAGCATCCGGATCGCGATGAAGGACATGCCGGGTGTGCGCCCCGCCCCGGACCAGAAGACGACCAGGTATCCGATCGCGATCAGCGACCAAGCGACGAACCCGAAGGCGAAGACAACCGTCCCCGCTTCCTGGTCACCGCTGGCGAAAGCGGAGACCAGTGCGGCGATCGCGGCTGAGATCAGGAGCAGCGAGCCGTAGACGATCCCTGCGTCGAGGGCCAGCGCCGCGAGGCGGCTGACGGACCCCGCGAATATCGGGCGCCGGTCCCGCCGGTCGCGGCGCAGCAACGTGCGCGCGGCGTCCTCGACCACGGTGTCCGCCCGGCGGGCGGCGCGACGGACGCCGCGGCGCAGGTCCTCGAGCAGGCCGACGCCCTGCCGCGTGATCGCCGCGCGGACCTCCGGCGCATCGGCGACCCGCTCGACCAGCTTCTGAGCCTCGTCGCTCTCCAGGACCTTCTCCCAGACCCGGTTCGCCGCATCGGTCTTGAGCAGCCGCTCGGTGGCGCGGGCGGCGGTCTCGCTGTTGAGCGCCCGATCGACGCCCCTGTCCAGGGCTCGATCTAGTCCGAGCCGACGCGCCAGGCCCTGGGCACGGCGCCAGCCGGCCCGAGCGATGGGCGGGCCGGCACGCTGCACGGGATTGGATGGGGGGCGCTCGGAAGCCATGGTTGCTCCAGACCCACATCCAGACTAGTTCCGCCCGGACCGGCGCGGCGAGAGATCGTGTCCAGCTAGGCGGGCAGCCAGGTGAAGCGGATGCTCTGCCCGCCCTGCGTGCAGGTCACGAAGCGCGCGTCCGAGTGGACGTCGCGCTTCGCGGTGCAGCTGAACCCCTCGACGGAGCAGGTGCGGTTGTAGCCGGCGTCCACGTTCGGGTTGTCGACGGTGTTGCAGTCCTTGCCGTTCGAGTCCCACGCCTGGGCCACCGCGACGGCGCTCGCACAGTCGACGCCGGTGAACTTGAAGTCCTGGAAGGCGTCCGGGATCGAGCAGGGAACCGAGGAGCCGCCGGTCGCGGTCGTGGTCTTCGCGGTGGTCTTCTGCTTCTTGCTCGCGGACGTCTGTGTCGCCGCCGTGGTCGTCGGGATCGGCGAGGTCGGCGAGGTCGGCGAGGGGATCGAGACCTCGGCGGTCGTGGTCTCTTGGCCGCTCGAGTCCGCGCCGCAGCCCGCGGTGACGGCGAGCAGGGCCGCCGCAGCGATCGCGGGCAGCAGGTGTCGGATCCGGGTCACGTCGGCGCGAGTTCTAGCGAGTCCTCCGCCGCGGAGCTTGCCGCTAGGGCAGCGGCTCGAGCCCCTCGTCGAGCTCCACGCCGAAGCTGTTCAGCGCGAAGGCGAGCATGTGGTAGTGGCCGATCACCATGGTCGCCTCGATCAGCCGCTCCGTGTCGTAGCTCTCGGCGAGCTTCTCCCAGGTGCCGTCCGAGATCCTCGAGCCCTCGTGAAGCTCGTCAGCGGCCCTCAGCAGAGCAGCGTCGTGCTCCGACCAGCCGTCGGCGTGCGGTCCCTCGAGGACGCGATCGATCGTCTCGCGGTCGATGCCGCCGTCCAGCGAGATGCGGACGTGCTGGCCCCACTCGTAGTCGGAGCGGCAGAGGACCGCGGTACGGAGGATGAGGAGCTCCCGGTCGCGGCCGGGGAGCTTTCCCGACGTGAGCAGGTATCCGCCGAACCGCAGCCAGGCCTTGAAGAGCTCGGGATGGCGCGCGAAGGTAGGGAAGATGTTGTTGTCCCCGAGCCGCTGGGAGACGCCGCCGGGGACCGCCTCGAGGATGCGCATCAGGTCGGGGTCGGCTCCCCATTCGTCCGGCGGCAGCGGCGGGATGCGCGGATCGCCGGTCATCTGACCGCCCTCGGACCGACCGTCAGCCCGCCGTCGACGATCAGGTCCTGGCCCGTCACGTAGCTGGACTCGCCGGAGAGCAGGAAGAGCGCCCCGTAGGCGACCTCCCAGGCGGTGCCCTGCCGGCTGGCTGGGATGAAGACCTGGTCGCGCAGCGGGCTGACCTGCGAGGCGAGGCGCCCGAGCGAGGTGTCGATCAGGCCGGGGAGCAGCAGGTTGGCCCGGATCCGCGGCGCCCCCTCGACCGCGGCTTGGCGACAGAGCGCCTCCAGCGATGCCTTGGAGGCCGCGTAGGCCGGAAACGGCATCACCTCGCGCGAAGCGATCGAGCCGACGAGGACGATCGAGCCGCCGTCCTCCATCGCCTGCATGGCGAGCTTGCAGCCGAGGAAATGCGAGCGAGCGTTGACCGCCATCACTCGGTCCCAGTCCTCCGCGCTCGTGCCCGCCAATCCGAGCCCGGCGCCGATGCCGACGTTCATCACCAGGCCGTCGATCCCGCCGAATTCGGCCGCCGTCTTCTCGAAGGCCTGCGCCATCGCCTCCTCGCTGCTCGCGTCGGCGCCGATCACGATGACCTCGGCCCCCTCGGCGCGGACCAGCTCGGCGGTCGCCTCGGCGCTTGCCTCGTTCAGGTCCACGAGCGCGACCGAGGCGCCCTCCCGGCCGAACAGGACCGACATCGCCCGCCCGTTGCCGATCGGGGGGTCCTCGAGATCATGGTCCTCCTGGCCCGCGCCGACGACGAGGACGCGACGGCCCTCGAGCCGGTTTCGCGCCGGCGCCTCGCCGCGAGCCTCGGCGACCGCCGCCTCCGCTGACCGCTCTCCACTCACGAGCCCACCGCCTGCATCGCTACGACTGCGCCGGCACGCGCGCCGGACCAGGAGGTCCAGGTGCTCTCCTCGCAGCGGCTCGACGATCGGCTCACCGAACTGACCCTATCTACCAGGATCGGGCGATCGCCGCGCGCGATGGACAAGCGATCTAGCTCGGACTGGAAGCTGGCTGGTCAGCCAGTTACGCTGCGCGAGCCCAATAGGAGAGGAATCGCCATGAACAAGCCGCCGGAGCAGCAGCTCGCCTCCGCCGACCTATCCGACCTCGACGCGATCGAGCTCGCCGAGCGCGAGCACTGGGAGAACGGGCCGCCCCACGAGATCTTCAAGGCGCTCCGCGAGCGCTGCCCGGTGCACCGGACGGACCGGATCTCGGAGTATCCGGACGAGGACGGCTTTTGGTCGCTGACCCGCGCCCAGCACGTCCGCGAGGTCAGCCTCGATTGGGAGACCTTCTCCTCCGAGCGGGGCGGGGTCACGGGCCTCACCCATGCGGTGCCGCTCGAACTCCAGCAGTCGATGTTCATCGGCATGGACCCGCCGAAGCACGACCGCCTCAAGATGCTCTTCCAGCGCGGCTTCACGCCAAAGCGGATCGCGGAGCACGAGGATCGGATCCGCGCCATCACCGAGCGGGTCCTCGACCGTATTGCGCCGCAGGGAGGCTGCGAGCTCGTCAACGACGTCGCGCAGCCTGTCGTCTCGCGCGTGATCGGCAGCTTCATGGGCATCCCGGAGGAGGACGACGCGGTCTGGGCACGGCTGATGAATTCCTCGCTCGGCTTCGGCGACGAGGATCTCGCGCCGGGCGGCCTCGATCAGGTGCTCCAAGAGGACATCCCCGAGATCTTCGAGCGCTGCCGGGCGATGATCGCCGAGCGCCAGGAGAATCCCACCGACGATCTGACGAGCGTGCTCGTCCACGCCGAGCTCGACGGAGAGAAACTCACCGAGACGGAGATCGTGATGGGGTTCTTCCTGCTGGTCGCGGCGGGCAACGACTCGACCAAGGCGACCTACACGAGCGGGATGCGAGCGCTGCTCGAGAACCCCGACCAGATGAAGATGCTGGTCGACGATCCCTCGCTGATCCCGAGTGCGGTCGAGGAGGCTCTGCGGATGTACCCGGCCTTCGCCCACTTCCGCCGGACGGCCGCACGTGACACCGAGATCGCCGGCCAGCCGATCGCTGAGGGGGACAAGGTCCTGATGTGGTACGTGAGCACGAACCGCGACGAGGACCTCTTCGAGGACCCGGACCGCTTCGATGTCCGTCGCAACCCCGAGCACCAGGCCTTCGGGGCCGGGGGGCGCCACTTCTGCCTCGGCGCCGCGCTCGCGCGGCTCGAGCTGCGGATCCTCTTCGAGGAGACACTGCGACGGTTCCCGGACATGAAGCTGGCGGGCAAGCCCGAGCCGGTCGTCGGAGCCTTCCTCAACCAGCTCAAGTCGCTGCCGGTGAGCTGGCCGACGGCTTAGACGCCCGCCTCAGCGCGCCCGACCGAGGTCATCCCCCCGGTACCCTCGCTCGCGTGTCGAGTCCGGAAAGTCCGCTCAGTCCCGTCCTCTCCGGCGGCCATCTTCAGCTTCTCGCGGCGCGGGGCGAGGAGCGCACGGCGGCTGAGGCGGAGTACCTGTTCCGGATCGGTGACGCGCGCTACCCGCTAATCGTCGTCCTCGAGGGCGAGGCGGCGATCCTCGACGGGGAAGGCAACGAGATCGCCCGCCAGGGCCCGGGGGGCTTCCTCGGCGAGATGAACCTGCTCACGGGGCAAACCGTCTACGTGGACGGCGTCGTGACCCGGTCGATGCGCTACCTCGCGGTCGACCGCGAGGACGTGCGGTCGCTGCTGTCCGAGCACGGCTCGCTCGCAGACGTGCTGCTTCACACCTTCATGCGCCGGCGGGAGATCCTCCAGGAGCGCGAGGGCGTCGGCTTCGAGGTCATCGGCCCGCGGTCCTCGGTGCCGACGCGTCGGCTGGTCGACTACGCGCGCCGGGGTCGACTCCCGCACGTCTGGCGAGACACAGAAGGCGAATCCGATCCGGAGGGGTCGGCGATCATCGCCGATCTTGGGGCGGACGAGCTCCCGCTCGTGCGGCTCCCCGGCGGGACCGAGCTTCGCAACCCGAGCAACGGGCAGCTCTCGCGAGCGCTCGGGATCGGGCTCGAGCTCGGGCCGCGCGAGGAGGTCGATCTCGCGGTCATCGGAGGCGGCCCGGCGGGTCTCGGCGCGGCCGTGTATGGCGCCTCCGAGGGGCTCGAGACGCTGGTCGTCGAGAGCAGCGCGCTCGGTGGCCAGGCCGGGGCCTCGCGCCGGATCGAGAACTACCTCGGCTTTCCCGGCGGGATCAGCGGCTCCGAGCTGACCAGCCGCGCGATCACCCAGGCCCGCAAGTTCGGCGCGCGCACCGCGACCCCCTATCGCGCCCTGGCGCTCGAGCCCGGCAACGGGGAGCACCAAATCGAGCTGGAGGATGGGCATCTGCTCGTCGCCC
>DATFPJ010000169.1:0-3705 GCA_035264865.1 Solirubrobacterales bacterium | reverse complement strand
GAGATCCCCCGCTACCGCATGCTGGCCCGCGACGAGCTGATCGAGGCGATCGAGGAGCGAGGCGGGGAGGAGCAGCCGGAACCCGCCGGACGAGGCGAGGCGGCCGAGTCGGGCTTCGAGCGGCCCCGCCGCGCTCCGGAGCCAGCGGCCGAGGAGGCTGCCGCTCCCGGGACAGAGGCCGAGCCCGAGGAAGGCGGTGGAGAGGAGACCGGCTCCGAAGTCGTCACCGGCGTGCTCGACCGGATGCCCCAGGGCTACGGCTTCCTGCGGCTGAGCGGCCTGGACGAGAGCGAGGGTGACGTCTACGTCTCCGCCTCGCAGATCCGGCGCTGCGAGCTGCGTCCGGGCGACGAGGTGAGCGGGCCTGCCCGGCCGCCCCGGCGCGGCGAGCGCCACCGCGCGCTGGTCAGGGTCGAGGCGGTCAACGGCCAGAGCCCGGAGGAGGGGCGCAGCACCTTCGAGGACCTCACACCGGCGCCGCCCCACCGCCGCCTTCTCGCCCCCGACGCCCCGGCCGACCCGCTCGTTCGGGCGGCCGATCTGCTCGGTCCGCTCGCCTTCGGCCAGCGCGTCCTCGTCCTCGCCCAGCCCCGCTCGGGGCGCACAACCCTGCTCCGCGCTCTTGGCTCCGCGATCGCGGATACCGGCGCCCATCTGGTCGTCCTGCTCGCCGATGAACGCCCGGAGGAGGTGCCGCGATGGGAGCGCGCGCTGCCGAACGCCGAGATCTTCGCCGCCACCGCGGACCAGGAGCCACGCGACCAGGTCCGCCAGGCCGATCTCGCGATGGGGCACGCGAAGCGCCTCGCGGAGTCCGGTGAGGACGTCGTCACCCTCGTCGACTCACTCAGCCGGCTGGCGCTCGGGTACCGCGACGCCGGGCGCGTCAAGCGCCTCTTCGGCGCGGGGCGGGAGCTCGCCGAGGACGGCACGGGGTCGCTGACCGTGATCGCCACCGTGCTCGACTCCGACGACCGCGGGGCGGAGGTCCGCGAGGCGCTGGAGACGACCGAGAACCTGCTCCTGCGTCTGGATGCCGCGCTGGCGTCAAAGGGCATCGTCCCGGCGCTGGTCGCGGCGGAGTCCCGTGCCTCCGGCGAGGAGGAGCTGCGCGAGCCGGAGGAGCTCGAGAAGGTCAGGCGCCTGCGGCAGGAGCTCAGCGGGATGGAACCGGAGGAGGCCGCACGCTCGCTCGCGGACCAGCTCGCCGCCACCTCGAGTAACGCGGAGCTGCTCGCTCGTCTTTAGATTGCGCGGCGTGGCTCCACGCCGGCCGCAGCTCTCCGACATCCTCACTGTGCCGCGGCTTCCCGGCGTGCCGGACGTGTTCCACCGCGTGCGCCTGCCCTCGGATCTCGAGGCAGCGACGATCCGTGGCAACGAGGAGGAGCCGGCGGCGGGAGGGCTGGACCGCAAGACGGTCGAGCACATCTGGGACGGCGCGGTGGACCTCTACCGCAGCGGCGTCCACCCGGGCCTCTCGCTCTGCGTCCGCCGCAACGGCAAGGTGGTGCTTGACCGCGCGATCGGGCACGCGCGCGGGAACGGCCCCGACGATCCGGAAGACACGCCGAAGGCGCCGATGACTCCCCAGACTCCGGCCTGCATCTTCTCCGCGTCGAAGGCGGTGACGGCGCTGGTCGTCCACAAACTGGACGAGCGAGGCCTGCTCCACATCGGCGACCGCGTCAGCGAGTACATCCCCGAGTACGCACAGAAGGGGAAGGAGGGGACGACGATCGCGCATGTGCTCGCGCATCGCGCCGGCGTCGCCTCGATGCCGAAGGACACTCTGGACCTGGACCGCGTCGGCGATTCGGAGTTCATCATGCGCGCGATCTGCGAGGCGAAGCCGAGCGTCCGGCCCGGGCGGATCCTGGCCTACCACGCGGTCTCGGGCGGCTACATCCTGGGGGAGATCGTCCACCGGGTGACCGGCAAGAACGTGCGGGAGGTGCTGGCCGAGGAGTTCCTCGAGCCGCTCGGGTTCCGGTGGGGGAACTACGGCGTGGCAGAGGAGGACGTCGGCGAGGTCGCGCTCAACTACGTCACCGGACCGCCGCTCCTGCCGCCGTTCTCAACACTGGTCACGCGGGTCCTGAGCGTCTCGCTACCGGAGGTGGTCGAGAGCTCGAACGACCCCCGGTTCCTGACCGCGATCGTCCCTTCTGCGAACGTGATCACCACGGCCAACGAGCTCTCGCGCTTCTTCGAGATCTTCCGCGCCGGCGGCGAGCTCGACGGCACGCGGGTGATGGAGGAGCGGACGATCCGGCGCGCGCTCACCGAGCAATCGCATCTGGAGATCGACTTCTCACTCTTCTTCCCGACCCGCTTCTCCTACGGGCTGATGCTGGGCGCGAAGGTGATCAGCCTCTACGGCCGCGACACGGACCTCGCCTTCGGCCATCTCGGCCTGATCAACATGATGGGCTGGGCCGATCCCGAGCGCGGGATCTCGGTCGGCTTGATCACCACGGGCAAGGCGCTCGTCTATCCGGAGCTGCCCCGCTTCTACGGGCTGATGCAGCGGATCTCGAGCGAGGTGCCGAAGGTGACTGAGCCGACCTGGCTGAAGGGCTGACGGGCCCTGCTAGACGCCGGTCAGCGGCAGGCCGCCCCAGCTCTTCGGGCCATTGGTCGAGCAGTTCGTATGGCCGGGGTTCGCATCTAGGTCGGCGACGGTCAAGGCGCCCTGTGACCGGGGCACTCCCCGCTTATCGCCGTGGTTTGGCTTGTCGATCGTGCCCCTGAGCGTCCCGACGAAGCCGGAGAAGCTGTAGGCGAAGCGGAAGGCGTAGCGCCCGGGCTTCGGGCGCTTGCCGCTCGGCTGGGGAACCTTGGTCAGCTTGACGCTCACATCGAGGGTCTCGGTCAGCAGCAGCTGAGAGCCGCCTTCGTTCGGTTCGTTCATGCAGCTCAGGGGAACGTGTGCGAAGTCGATCCGGGTGAGCTGCCGCGGGGTGAACTTGTGCTTGGTGGCGGGCTTGTTCTTGAAGACGAACTGCAGCGTGAGCGTCCCAGACGGCGAGGGCGCACTGCCCGCGGTGATCTCGACCTGGACTTGGCGGAGACGGGTGGCGCCCTGGGCCGCCGGCGCGATCAGTGCCAGTGCGAACAACGCAATCACCCCGGCTATCAGCGCGCGTCTCATGTCCCTCGGCTGCTCTAACACCGCGGGCGGCCCGGCGGAGCGGAGACTGCTACGCGCGATCGCGGCCGCCGTAGGCGACCGCGGCCCACGATGGCTCGGCGGAGAGCTCGATCAGCTCGGAGTCGCGCTCCGGCTGGACGTAGCCGAAGGTCTGCGTCCCCCCGTCGAAGACGATGTCCAGCTCGCCCTCCTTGACGCGCTGATCGAGCCAGGCGCCCCGGAAGACGAGGCGGCGCAGCCAGTGGACCAGGCTCTTGTTGGAGGGTCCGACCAGGTCCTCCCAGTTCTCGTTGACGTGCTCGCCGAGCGGGGAGCAGGGCTCCCGGATCTCCCCGTTCACCGCGAGCTCGAGCAGGTCCTCGAGCTCGTGCTCGTCGAGTCCCTGCCGGACGAAGTCGAGCTTAACGGCCGCCTGCTCGACCCGCTGCGCGAAGTCCCTCTCGTTGAAGGAGAAGCGGAGCTCTCCGTACTCGAGCACGTAGTCGGCGCCCGATTCGTAGTTTCCTCTGCGTGCGGTCTCGTCCACGGCGGTCTGGGCATCTTGGCGCATG
>DATFPJ010000168.1:0-4558 GCA_035264865.1 Solirubrobacterales bacterium | reverse complement strand
GCTGATAGCGCCCGGCGTCGTAGCCGGCCTGGTCCCATGGTCACTCACGGAGTGGGACGCCGAGCCGGCCTCGCCGCTGGTTCGCGCCTCCGGCGTCCTCCTGATCGCGCTCGGGGTCGGCTTCCTGCTCCACGCGTTCGCCCGTTTCGTGTTCGAGGGGCTCGGAACCCCCGCGCCGGTCGCGCCAACCCAGCGCCTGGTCGTCGGCGGCGCCTACCGGTACGTGAGAAACCCGATGTACCTGGCGGTCGGGGCGATCATCGTCGGCCAGGCCCTGCTGCTCGCGCAGCTGGAGTTGCTCGCCTATGCCGCCGCGTTCGGCGCCGTCGTCTTCTCCTTCGTCCGCATCTACGAGGAGCCCATGTTGGCCGAGCAGTATGGAGAGAGCTACGAGGCGTACCGGCGGGCAGTGCCCGGCTGGCTCCCGAGGCTCACCCCCTGGTCCCCGTGAGACTCAGCAGCGCAACTTCCGCCGCAGGCTGACCTTCCGGCCGTCGAGCGATATCGCGACCGCCTCCACCCGCTCGCCGGACGAGCCGTTCGGAAGCTTCGTCCGCAGCGGCGGCTTGTCGTCGCGGCGGATCTTCTTGCCCCGCAGGAAGAAGGTCGCCTCCTGCGGCTTTCCCGTGCCGGCGACCTTGGCGCGGGAGCAGCCTCGCGTCTTCAGCTTGACGGCGGGTCGGGCGCGGCATCCCCTGCCGGCGCAGCGAGTCTCGGAGGAGAGCAGCCGCTGGAGTGCGCCCTGCACCGAGGCGTAGACCGGGTTGCCCGCCTGGTTCTGCAGCTCGAACGGGTCGAGACGCAGGTCGTACAGCTCCTGCTCGCCCGTGCCGTACCGCGCGTAGAGGTAGCGGTCCGTGCGCACGCCCTGATAGTTCAGCGGCGGATCCTCCGGGTTCTCGGTCGTATCCGGCGTGAAGTAGGTCTCGAGATCGAGGGCGCGGCCAAGCCAGTCCCGCTTTCGCTGCATGATCGGTAGCAGCGAGACGCCGTCCTGCTTGCGACCCGGCTGGGCGTTCGCGAAGTCGAGGATGGTCGGGGCCAGATCGACGTTCCCCACGGGCTGTCCGCGGTGGACGCCCTTCGAAATCCCCGGCCCGCGGATCAGGAGGGGCACGCGAATCGACGGCTCGTAGATCCGCACCTTCCCCTGCCGAACCCGGTGCTCGCCGTGGAAGAAGCCGTTGTCGGAGGTGAAGATCAGGACGGTCCTCTTCAGCTCGCCGGTGGCCTTCACGGTGCTGACGATGTTCTGGACCAGGTCGTCCACGCCGAGCAGCGCCTCGGCTCGCGCCCGGTACCGGGCGTCGACCCCGTCGATCTGGGCCTGGGTCATCGGTGCCAGGTCGCGGATGCTCGAGGGCTTGTCCGAGACGTCGGCCTCGTTGAAGCTCGGATCGCGCGGCGCCGTGACGCCGCTGAGCGCACCCTCGTATCGGGACGCGGCCCTAGGGTTGTCGCCTGCGCAGTTGCACGACCCGGCCTCGGAATGCGGATCGCGCGGCGCCACCGACAGGTAGAACGGCTTGCGGCTCGGAGCTCGCCGCCGGATCAGGTCCGCGGCCTTCTGCGAGTAGACGTCCGTCTGGTAGGTGGCGGGATCCGCCACATCCGGCGTCGAGCCATAGTGGACGATCCGACCGTTCTCGTTGAGCGTGTAGCCGTAGGCCGTGTACGTGCCGCCGGTGAAACCGTCGGGATCGTCCAGCGAGCCGTACCACTCGTTCCAGCCCGGCGGCACGTCGGCGTCCGGCGCGTCCCGCCCGTACCCGTTCAGGAACTTGCCGATGTGGGCCGTGTAGTAGCCGGAGCGCTGCAGCCAGACCGGCAGCGAGTTGCCGAGCGAGGGCCGCAACTTCGCGTAGCCGCCCTGCGGCAGCTGGTTGCCCCGCACGCCGTGATTGTGCGCGTACTGGCCCGTAAGCATCGTCGCGCGCGAAGGGCAACAGAGCGAGTAGTTGACGAACGAGTTGTCGAAGGTGATGCCCTTGCTACCGATCGCGGCGTTCGTCTTGGTCAGGAAGCGCTGAATCTCGGCCGACTGGTCGTCATCCATGATCAGGACGATGTTCGGCCGCTTCTGCTTGGGGGCGTGGCGCTTCTTCGCGGTGCTCCCCGAGGGCAGCAGAGCGACAGAGAGGCAGAGGAGTCCCGCGAGCAGCAGCGTCGCGAAGATGTGTCTGGACCATCTGTTTGCCGCCCCCTTCCCCACCTCCCGGTAAACCGCCAGGCGAGCGGCGAGTTGCGGTTTTCCCACCGGGTGGACCGGAGATCGGGTAGCGGGACTAAGGTACGCCTGTGCCGGATACAGGGGGCGCAGGGTCAGAGAAGGTCACCGTCGTTCTCGCTGACGACCACGCGGTGGTCCGCAGCGCGCTGCGCCTGATGCTCGAGCGCGAGCCCGACATCGAGGTCGTGGCCGAGGCCGGCGACGCCGACTCGGCGACCCGCTACGTCAACGGGCACCACCCGAGGGTCCTGATCCTCGATATCAACATGCCGGGCGGCTCCGGCCTCGCGGCCATCCCCGCGATCCGCGAGCAGTCACCGGGGACCGAGATCGTGGTCCTCACCATGCAGGACGAGACTGCCTTCGCGCGCGAGGCGCTCCAGGCCGGGGTGCTCGGCTACATCCTGAAGGAGGCGGCGAGCGAGGAGCTGGTCAAGGCCGTCCGGATGGCTGCCGAGGGGCGCACGTACCTGCAGCCGGAGCTCGGCGCGCGGCTCGCCGCCGAACCGGATGCGAAGACGCCCGACGACCTCTCCGATCGCGAACTCGAGGTCCTACGGCTGATCGCGCTCGGCCACACCAACAACGAGATTGCCGAGCAGCTCTATCTGAGCGTCCGCACGGTCGAATCCCACCGTGCGCACATCCAGCAGAAGCTCGCCATGACGACCCGTTCCGAGCTCGTCCGCTACGCGATCGAGCGCGGCCTGATCGACGTCTGATCAGCGGATGTTCCGCCGGGCCCTGTAGTCCGGCACCGGCGGCGGCTTGGTCTCGGTGCCCTCCTCCCCGCGGGTCGTCAGTGGGATCTCCGCGCGCAGGCGCGTCCCGGCGCCCTTGGTTGAGTCGACCTCGAGCGTGCCGCCCAGCAGGGCCGCCCTCTCCCGCATGCCCACCAGACCGAAGCCCTCCCTGACGAGCGAGGGCTCGAAGCCGACGCCGTCGTCGATCACCTCGATCTCGATCGTCACGCGCCGCGCACGGACCACGAGCACGGCGCGCCTCCCCATGGAATGCTTGGTGACGTTGTTCAGCGCCTCCTGGACCAGCCGATAGACCGCCGTCTCCAGGATCGGAGTCGGCCGCAGCTCCTCCTCGCGCGGCAGGTCCAGGTGGTAGTCGACCTCGATCCCCGAGGCCTGGCGGTGCTGCTGGCCGAGTGTCTGAAGGGCTGCCTCGAGACCGATCGTGTCGAGCGACGCCGGCCTTAGCTCGGTGATCAGCCGACGAAGCTTGAGGATCTCCTCATCGATCTGCTCGACGGCCTCCTGTCCCGTCTCGTGCAGGCTCTCGGGGGACTCCTCTCGAAGCGCGGACGCGATCCGCATCCGCAGGACCGCCAGGGCCTGGAGCGTCTCGTCGTGGAGCTCGCGCGCCCAGCGAGTCCGCTCCTGCTCGGCGGAGTCGATCGTGTTCTGCAGCCGCTCCTCGGCCATCGACCTCGCGGTGGCGACACCGGTCGCGGCGCTCGCCGCGAACGCCTCGAGCAGCCTTTGGTCCTCGTCGTCGAAACGGCCGGGCGGTCCCACGCGATCGAGCGCCACCACGACCCCGAGCGGATCGCCACGGAAGAGCAACGGCGCGATCAGCGCCCTCCCGATCTCGTCCCGGCCCACATCAACGGCCTTGATCCGGCCGAGCAGAACCTCGTCCGACGAGTGCCTGGCCGGTATCCGCAGCTCGGCGACGGCGGGATCGAGGCCTCCGGCGACCGCGGCGGTCGCCGCCACCACCAGGTCCTCTCCTTCGCGCAGCAGAATGATCAAGGCCCTCGCCTCCACCAGCGCCCGGCCACGTTCGACGATCGCCTCGAGCACGCGTCCCAGATCCGTCTCGCCGCCCACCGCGATCGCGACGTCGGTAGCGGCCTGCAGCCGGCGCACGGCACGGCGCAGCTCGTCGCGGTCGCGCTTGCGGTCGGTGATGTCGCGAATCGCCGCCAGCGCCATCATCCCGTCGCCGGTGGCGACCACCGAGAGCGAGATCTCGCACGGGAACTCAGTCCCGTCCTTGCGCCTGGCGTAGAGGTCGAGGCCGGCGCCCATCGGCCTCGGGCGCGGACCCTCGAAATAGCGGTCGCGATGCGCGACGTGAACCGAACGCACAAGCTCCGGGACCAGGATCTCCACCGACTCCCCGATCAGCGCGTCGCGCGAATACCCGAACACGGCGTGTGTGCGGGAGTTCGCGACCTTGATCTCCCCGCTCTCGTCTACCCCGATGACGGCATCCGGCGCGAACTCGAGGAACTCGCGCTCCAGCGCCTCGCTGGTGTGGTCCTCCATCCGGTTCCGAGCATAGATCAGGGTGCGCCGCTCGACCACGTTG
>DATFPJ010000167.1:0-3459 GCA_035264865.1 Solirubrobacterales bacterium | reverse complement strand
CGGCAGCGAGACGAGACATTCGTGCAGCACGGTGAGCCCGCCGACCCCGGAGTCGAACATCGCGATCGGCAGATCGCGGGTGGGTTCGGCCGCCATCAACCCTCCCGCCGCAGGAGCAGGGCCGCCCATTCCCCCTCGGTGCGCCGCTCGGCCTCCTTCAGGCCGACGGCCGAGAAGGCTCCCGCCACGTCGTCGGTCTCCGTCTCCAGCATCCCCGAGCAGACGAGGGTCGTCGGAATCGCGTCCCCGTCCGCGAGGTGGGCGGCGCAGTCCCCGAGCAGGTTCGCCGTCAGGTTGGCGATCACCGTCGGGCGCACGGGCGGCGGCCCCTGACGGACGTCGATCCGCTCGATCGTCATCTCGACCCCGTTGGCCGCGGCGTTCGCCGCGGCGGTCTCGAGTGACGCCTGCTCACGGTCGCAGCAGATCACCGGCGACCAGCCGAGCTTCGCACCGGCGATGCCGAGAACACCCGACCCAGTGCCCCAGTCCGCGAGCGGGCGGCGGGCCTCGCCCGCCCGCTCCAGCTCGATCAGGAACTCGAGCGAGAGGCGGGTGGTCGGATGTCCGCCGGTGCCGAACGCGCGGCCGGGGTCGACGACGACGTCGATCAACCCGTCCTGTGGATCCCACCACGAAGGGCGCACGCCGATCCGGCCCCCGACCTCGATCGGCCTGTGGAAGTCGGCCCAGCGGTCCGCCCAGTCGTCGGGGACCGACGTCGTGGTGACGTCGACCAGGCCGCCCCCGGCAGCCGCCTGGAGCTCCCCGAGATCCGGCACCTCCCCGGGCGGCCCGTAGATCGCGAACTCGACCCAGCCCGGGCCGCGCTCCTCCTCGAGTCCGTTCGGCGCCAGTTCGAGCAGGTTCGCCATCACCTGCTCCGCGTACTCGGGAGCGCAGCGAACTGCGAGCCGGATCATCGCCGGGGCGAGGGCTGACGCTGGAGAACCTCCGCCAGGCGCTCGGCGGCCTCGCGCTGTTCGTCGTCGAGATCGGTTGGAACCACCAGCTCGAAGACCACGTGCTGGTCACCGCGCCGACCGCCGTGCAGCGCCGGCAGACCGCGCTTCTTGAGCACGGCCACGGAGCCGTGCTGCGTGCCCGCAGGTACCTCGACGGCGACCTCGCCCTCCAGTGTCGGCACGAATACCTCCCCGCCGACGAGGGCCGTCGTCACCGGCACCTCCGCCCTGGTGATCAGCTCAGTTCCCTGCCGTGTGAACCGCTCGTCGTGGTCGATCCGGATCTCAACGTAGAGATCGCCCTGGCGCGCGCCCGGGGCTCCGGCGTGTCCCGCGCCCGCGATGCGCACCCGCTGGCCGTCCTCGATCCCGGCCGGGATGTCGACCTCCCACGTGCGCAGCTCGCTGACGCGCCCGGCGCCGCCGCAGCGCTCGCAAGGCGTCTGTGGCATCCGGCCCTCGCCGCCGCATTTGTCGCACGGCGTGGCTCTGATGACCTGGCCGAAGATGCTGCGACTGACGTGGCGCAGCTGCCCGGTGCCGCCACAGCGGTCGCAGGTCTCGATCGGAGTGCCGGGCTCGGCTCCGTTGCCGGAACAACGGTCGCAGACGCTGACCGCCTCGAACGACACCTCGCGCCGCTGGTCCTCGAGGACGTCCTCCAGCTCGATCACCACCACCGCGGCGACGTCCGCACCGGCGGCCCGGTCCCGGCTGAAGGCGCCAAACGGGTCGGCGCCCCCGAACATCGCATCGAAGATGTCCTGGATGCTCCCGAAGCCTCCCGCGGGATCGAAGCCGTGCGAGCGAAGCCCCTCGTGCCCGAAGCGGTCATACGCACGGCGGCGCTCGGCGTCCGAGAGGACCTCGTACGCCTCGGCGGCTTCCTTGAACTTCTCCTCGGCGCCGGGGTCATGTGCATTGACGTCGGGGTGAAGCTCTCGCGCGAGCTTGCGGAAGGCCTTCTTGACCTCGCCTTCGGACGCGCTCCGGTCGACGCCCAGCACCTGGTAGTAGTCGCGCTTGGCCATAGCGAGCCTCGGCGGCTACTCGTCGTAGACCGTCTCGAAGAAGCGGGAGAGCTCCCCAGCGGCCCCTCGCACGCTGGAGATGGCGGTCGCGTAGTCCATCCTCACCGGGCCGATGATCCCAACCGCCCCGAGGTTCCGATACCCGAGGCCGTAGTTCGCCCCGACCACGCTCACCGAACGCAGCTCGGGGGCGGGGTTCTCGCCGCCGATCCAGACGAAGACGGAGCGCTCGTCCAGGGCGGAGCGCAGTGCCCGCAGCACGTTCACGCGGCGCTCCAACGCGCGCATCAGGTCATCGGCGTGTGGAAGGTCCCCGAGATGCTCGTCGGAGAGCAGCCGGGCGGTTCCGTCGACGTACAGGGTGTCCTCCGCGGACTCCTCGAGATCAGTGAACGCGCTCGAGATCTCCGAGAGGAAGCCCAGCTCCGTGTGACCAAGCTCCGGGTCCCGCAGCCTGTCCACCACCATGCGCGCGCCGAGGCCGAGACCGGCGAGGCGCTCGTTCAGGTAGCTGGCCGCCCACTCCACCAGGCCGGCGTCCACCTCTTCGCCGAAGGTGAAGACGCGCTTGGTCACACCGCCGTTGGAGGCGATCACCACGACCATCACGACGCGGGGCTGCAGCCGAAGCACCTCGACGCGGTGGATCGTCGCCGTATGCAAGGGAGGCGCGGTAACCAGCGCGACCAGGTCGGTGACCTGCGAGAGCGTGGTCGTGGTCTCGCGGATCGCGGCGTCCACTTCCCGCCGCATGCGAGTCAGGCTGAGGTCGCCGGGGGCGGGCTCGGGGAGCCGCTCCTGGGTCGCCAGCAGCCGCTCGACGTAGAAGCGGTAGCCGGAGTCGGTCGGCACGCGGCCGGCGGAGGTATGCGGATGCGTCAGGAAGCCCTCCTCCTCGAGCGTGGCGAGCTCGGCGCGCACGGTCGAGGGGCTCCACTCGATGTCCGCCTGGGTCGCGAGCGCGCGGGAGCCGACCGGGCGCCCGTCGTCGACGTAACGCTCGACCACCATCCCGAGGATCTGCGTCTGCCGTTCCGTCAGCACGGAACGGATTGTAGGAATGCCCGCTGCGGCGCCTGCTAGCCGACGCTCAACTCAGCCTCAGCGTTCCTGATCACCTGGTTGTCGCCCTGGGCGGCGACAGTCTCGATCACGACACGGCCGTCGCCGGCCTCCTTCACCGTGCCGCTCACCACGAGCTCCTGTTCGGGGAAGCCCATGCCGCGGAACTGGACCGAGAGGCGCTTCAGCGCCCGGGGATCGCCGTCGGCGAGCTGGGCGGCGCCGCGCGCGACCTGGGTCATCATCCAGAGGCCGTGCAGGATGTTGCCGGGCAGGCCCACCGCCTTGGCGAACTCCGGGTCGATGTGGATCGGATTGAAGTCGCCCGAGGCTCCCGCGTAGCGATGGGGCAGGTACTTGTCGGGCGTGACCTTCAGCTCCGGGATCGGATCGCCCTCCTT
>DATFPJ010000166.1:0-2280 GCA_035264865.1 Solirubrobacterales bacterium | reverse complement strand
CCTACTCCAACTTCAGGTCACGCAATTTCGCCATCCGCGGGTCGCCGCCGCTCTCGTGGCGGTGTGCCTCGGGGTCGGCGTCGTTGAGCGACTCGCCGCAGACGGCGCACAGACCCGCGCAGTCGGGGCGGCAGATCGGCTGGGCCGGAAAGGCGAGCACGAGGGCGTCATTCGCCCATCGGCCCACGTCGAGATTGCCGTCGCTGACATAGGGGCTGCGGAGCTCTTCGTCAGTGGTGCCCCCCTGATCGACCTCGCGCGCGTCGACGTCGACCGCATTGGCCGCGTCCTCCAGGCAGCGCACGCACGGCCCGGTCACCTCGCTGGTGAAGCGGAGCCGAAGCGCGTATCCGCTGGTGGTCCTGGACACGTCGAGGCGCGCCTCGGTGCCGCCGCCCGCAGGCAGGTAGCCCTGGCCGCCGAACTCGATGCCCTCGAGCCCTACCTCGAGATCCAGAGCGCGGGCCTGCCCGGAGGACAGCGCGAGGCGCTCCAGATCGACGATTCCGCCTTCCGCATACACTCGCTGCGAGGGTAGCGACGTACGTTGGGCGCTCAATTCCACTGGAACCCGGAGACTTACCTGGCGGAGATCCGGGCCGAGGTCCCGCGCTACGACGAGCTGCAGAGGGCGGCGGTCGATGCCATTCCATTCCCCCCGGACCGTGTCCTCGAGCTGGGAATGGGGACAGGCGAGACGACCCGCGTCCTCCTCGAGTCCTACCCCGACGCCTGGGTGATCGGACTCGATTCGAGCGCGGACATGGTCTTCAGGCTCCGCCAGGAGTACGACGATGTCCAGCTCGCGCGGATGGAGGACCCGCTGCCGGACGGGCCCTGGGACCTGGTCATCTCGGTCCTCTCCGTTCACCACCTCAAGGGCGACGCGAAGCGCACGCTCTTCCGGCGCGTCCGCGAGCAGGCGCGCGCGCTGGTGATCGGCGACGTGGTCAAGGCCGATCCGCAGATCACTCCGATCGAGCCCGAGTTCGACTTCCCCGACACCGCGGAGGAACTCGCCGAGTGGTGCGGCGGCGAGATCACCTGGACCGCGGACGACCTGGCGGTCGTCCGGGCGGTTTACGAGTAGCCAAGAACGATTCTGCGTCCCGTCACCCCCGCCGGGCGGGGGGATCGGGACACGAAAAGAGGAGGAGCGATGGCGCATCACAACCCTTCGGAGCCCGGACCGCCACCGTCTTCCGACGATGGCGTCGTCCTCTACGAGAAGCGCGACCGGATCGCGTACGTGACGATCAACCGGCCGGAGGCCCGCAACGCCGTCAGCCCCGAGGTCCACCGGGCGATGATCGCGGCCTGGGCCGACTTCGCGGAGGACGACGCGGTGGACGTCGCGATCCTGACCGGCGCCGGCGACGCATTCTGCGCCGGCGCGGATCTGAAGGAGTACATCCCGCCGATCGTCGCCGATCAGAAGCCCGACGACCTGCGCCAGATCGCCGAGCTCGGCCTCAACGGCTTCACCCGGGGGATGCACCGCATCTACAAGCCGATCATCGGCGCGATCAACGGCTGGGCCCTCGCCGGCGGCCTGGAGACGGCGCTCGCCTGCGACATCCGGATCGCCTCCGACCGCGCCATGTTCGGCTCGTTCGAGGCACGGCGCGGCTTTCACCACGGCGACGGCGGCATCGTCCGGCTGGTGAACACGTGCGGCACCGGCATCGCGCTCCAGATGCTGCTCACCGCGGAGCCGATCGATGCGGAGCGGGCATTGCAGTGCAATCTCGTCTCCAGGGTCGTCCCGCACGAGCGCCTGATGGAGGAGGCAGAGACCGTCGCCCGGCAGATCCTGCGGAACTCGCAGCGGGCGGTGCGCTCGGCCAAGCAGACCATCCTCGACACGGTGGGCAAGACGCTTGACGAGCAGCTCCGCGCCGAGGCCTGGAACGCCTACACCTGCGCGGACCCAGAGGAGACGCTGGAGCTGCTCGGCCGCTTCTACGGGAAGACGGACGCCGGCCGGGCCGGCAAGCATCAGACCGACCTTTAGAGCTGGTCGTATCCCGGCCGCGCGATCTCGAGCTTGCGGCGGACGTGCTCCTCGAGGCGAGGGAGAAGCTGATCGATCCGATCATCGAGCTCTCCGGCCCGCAGCCGTCGCGATAACTCGCTCGCCGCGGCATGGACGTCCTCGGCCTGCTCCCCGAGCAGCTCGCTGAAGAGGGCTAGATCCTCGCGGTCCGGAGGGTCTCCCGCCCGGAGCTCGCGGGCGACGACCGCGCAGATGTTGGCGGCCACCAGCACCTTGAAGCGCTG
>DATFPJ010000165.1:0-4728 GCA_035264865.1 Solirubrobacterales bacterium | reverse complement strand
CGCCTGGGCATGATCAAACGGCTCCCTGCTCGGCTTCGCCTCCGGTGGGCCCTCGCATCTCGGCCAGCTCCAGGAAGCGGTCGAAGAGGTAGCGGGCGTCGTGCGGCCCAGGTCCCGCCTCGGGGTGGTATTGGACCGTGCGGCCGGGCACGTCCTTCAGGACCAGTCCCTCGACCGTGCGGTCGTAGAGGTTCAGGTGAGAAAGCTCTGCCTCGCCGAAGTCGGTCTGCCAGCGGACGGGCTCGTCTCCCTCGATCCTGCTCTCGCCTGCGGGCCCGGCGACCGCGAAGCCGTGGTTCTGCGAGGTGATGTCGATCCGTCCGGTCTCGAGGTCTTTGACCGGATGGTTGGCGCCGCGGTGGCCGAACGGGAGCTTGAAGGTCTCGAGGCCCACCGCACGGCAGAGGAGCTGGTGGCCGAGGCAGATCCCGACCACCGGCTTCTTCCCGATCACGCCCCGGACGCTGTCGACTACGTAGCCAAGCGCCCCGGGGTCACCCGGACCGTTGGCGAGGAAGACGAGGTCGGGGTCGTGTTCCAGGACATCGTCAGCCGAGGCTGAACAGGGCAGCAAGGTCAACCGGCAATTCCGCTCGCGGAATTGCCGCAGGATGCTTTGCTTGATGCCGGTGTCGATGCCGACCACGTGCGGACCGTCGCCGGCGATCTCGACGGGCTCCCGCGGCGTCACCTGACGCGCGAAGTCCGCGCCCTCCATCGAGGGCTCCGCCTCCACACGCTCGCGCGCCTCCGCCTCCGACAGCTCCGCCGGGAAGATGCCGCCGCGCATCGCGCCGCGATCGCGGATGTGGCGGACCAGCGCGCGGGTATCGATCCCGCCGATCGCAGGCACGCCGCCGTCGCGGAGCCAATCGAGCCAGCCGCCCTCGGCGGTGGCAGCGTCCTCGCCGTTCTTTCCCTCGCGCATGATCACGGCGCGCGCCTGGACCCGCTCGGATTCCATCGCGTCCGCGGAGACCCCGTAGTTGCCGATCAGCGGGTAGGTGAAGGTGATGATCTGGCCGGCGTAGCTGGGGTCGGTGACCGCCTCCTGGTAGCCGGTCATGGAGGTGTTGAAGACGACCTCGCCGGTCGCCTCGCCGCCTGGGCCGAGCAGCTCACCGTCGAGGCGCGTGCCGTCCTCCAACAGGACGTAGCCGCTCATCCGACAAGCTCCTCATTCGGAGCGAACTCGAGGATCAGCTTCTGCACCCGCTTGAACTCGTCGGTGCCGGCGCGGCCGAGCAGCTCGAAGAGGGCGGTCTCGACGCTGGTCACCACCGCGCCCGCCCGCTCCATCTTGTGCAGGCCGACCCGCTTGTTCTCCTCGGAGCGGGAGGCGACCGCGTCCTCGGCGACCTGAACCTCCACGCCCGAGCCGAGCAGGTCGAGCGCCGTCTGGTTCACGCAGACGTGGGTCTCGATGCCGCAGACGAGACCCTGGTCGCGGCCGCCGAGGTCGAAGCCCTCCGCGTCGGCCGCCGAGAAGCAGACCTTCTCGAGAGGCTCGGCGCCCGCCGGAAGGTGCTCGGCCACCTCGGGTGCCGTCTCGCCGAGCCCCTTCGGATACTGCTCCGTGACCACGATCGGGATGCCGATCGCCTCTGCTCCCTCGATCAGCGTCGCGGTGGCCTTCGCGACACGGTCGAAGTCCGGGACCGCCTGCCGGAACCCCTCCTGCACGTCGACCACGACCAGTGCCGCACGCTCGCGCTCGAGCTTGCCCGTCGTGCTCACCGCGCGACCCCCATGGCGAAGCTCCGCTGCCTGAAGGCCACCCGACCGTCCGCGACGGTCATCAGCACCCGCCCAGTCAGCTCGCGGCCCCCGAAGCAGTTGTTCTGTGAGCGGCTCTCGTAGCCCTCCTCGCCGACGGTCCAGGTGAGCTCGGGGTCGATCAGGGCCAGGTTGGCCGCCGCGCCGGCCTCGATGCGCGGGGCGGCGATGCCGAAGGGCTCCCCGCCGCAAGTCATGCGCTCTACCAGCACCTCGAGCGAGAGCACCCCCGGCAGGACCAGGTCGGTGTGGAGCGCTGCGAAGGCCGTCTCGAGGCCCGTCACCCCCCACGCGGCCTCCTCGAAGGGCACCTCCTTCTCCTCGGCGGCGTGCGGCGCATGATCGGTCGCGATGCAGTCGATCGTGCCGTCGCGGATTCCGTCGATCAACGCCTGGCGGTCGTCCTCGGTGCGCAGCGGCGGGTTCATCTTGAAGCGGGCGTCGAGGCTGCGGACCGCCTCGTCGGTCAGCGTCAGGTGATGGGGAGTCGCCTCGCAGGTGACGGCGATGCCGGCGGTCTTCGCACGGGCGATCTCCTCCACCGACGAGCGGGCCGAGAGGTGCTGGACGTGGATCCGGGCGCCCTCCTCGAGGGCCAGTGAGCAGTCGCGGGCGATCATGGTGGACTCGGAGACGCCCGGCACGCCCGCCATGCCCAGCACTGCGGACACCTCTCCCTCGTTCATCACTCCCCCGGCCGACAGATCCGGGTCCTCCTCGTGCAGGGCGACGACGCCGTCCGCGAGCCGCTGGTACTGAAGCGCCCGGCGCAGGACTCGCCCGTTCGCGATCGGCAGCCCGTCGTCGGAGAACCCGATCGCACCGGCGTCGCGGAGCTCGGCCATCTCGGTCAGCTCGCTGCCCGCCATGCCCCGAGTGACGCTGGCGACGAACCCGATCGGGATCGACGCCTCTCTCTCGGCGCGCTCGCGGAGGGAGCCGAGCACCGCCGCGGAGTCGATCGGCGGCGAGGTGTTCGCCATCGCGATCACAGCGCAGTAGCCCCCCGCCGCCGCCGAGCGAGTCCCGGTCTCGAGGTCCTCCTTGTGCTCCTGGCCGGGGACGCGGAAGTGGACGTGGGGGTCGACGAATGCCGGGACGACCAGGAGGCCCTCCGCGTCGACCCGCTCGGCCCCCTCGAGCTCCGGGGCGCCGCCGGGCTCGGCCAGCTCGGCGATCCGGCCTTCTCGGACGACCAGGTCGCGAACCTCATCGAGACCCACCCGGGGATCGACCAGCCGTGCGCCGCGGATGAGAAGCGTCGCCGCCGTACCGGGGCGCCTGACCAGGATCCGCGGCGCTGGATCTCCGCCCGCACCGTTCGCCTCGAAGCTCATGCGGGCTGGCCGATCGTCGGGGTGTCAGCGGGGGCGGGACCGCGCTCTGGCCGGGCCCGATCGCTGCCCGCGAGCAGCTCGTAGAGCACCGCCATGCGGACCACCAGCCCGCTCTCGACCTGCGTCGTGATCAGCGACTGCGGGGAGTCGATCACCTCGTCGGCCAGCTCCACGCCTCGGTTGACGGGCCCGGGATGCATGAGCAGCTGGCGCGGGCTGAGGCGGCGAGAGTCGATCTGGTAGCGCGCCGCGTACTCGCGCAGGGAGGGCACGAAGCTCTCGCCCATCCGCTCTCGCTGCATGCGCAGCGCGTAGATGACGTTCGCCTCGTCGATCCCGTCGAGGTCGTAGGAGATCTCGCAGCCGAGCGCCTCGATGCCCGGCGGGATCAGGGTCGGGGGGCCGCAGAGGGTGACCGCGGCCCCCATCTTCTGGAAGGCGAGCAGGCACGAGCGGGCGACTCGGCTGTGGAGCACATCCCCGACGATCCAGATCTTCGCCCCGTCGAGCGAGTCGATCCGTCGCCGCAGGGTGAAGACGTCGAGCAGCGCCTGGGTTGGGTGCTCGTGCTTTCCGTCGCCCGCGTTGATCACGGAGGCCTCCGTCCAGCGCGCGACCAGGTCCGCCGCCCCCGCGTGTGGAGAGCGGATCACGATTGCCGCCGGGTCATAGGCGGAGAGCGTCGCGACCGTGTCCTTCAGCGACTCGCCCTTGTCTACCGACGAGCCGGCCGACTTGACGCTCACCACGTCGGCGGAGAGGCGCTTGGCGGCGAGCTCGAAGGAGGAGAGGGTCCGCGTGCTCGCCTCGTAGAAGAGGTTCACGATCGTCCGGCCGCGCAGGGTCGGGACCTTCTTGATGTCCCGCCGCCCCACCTCCGCGAAACTCTGCGCCCGGTCAAGGATGCGCTCGATCTCCTCGCGGGAGAGCCGGTCGACTCCGAGCAGATGCTTCATGACCCCTTCTTTGCCGCCGCGCTCATGAAACGGGTCGCGCCTCGCCTTCGGCTGCGGCGCGCCCTCGCATAAGCGTGATCGCCACCTCGTCCACCCCGTCGGTCTCCTCCAGGCGGACGTTCACCCGCTCGCCCGGCGCGGTCGGCAGGTTCTTGCCGACGTAGTCCGGGCGAATCGGCAGCTCGCGATGGCCCCGGTCGGCGAGCACGGCGAGCTGGACCCGGGCGGGCCGCCCGTAATCGAAGAGGGCGTCGATCGCGGCGCGGACCGTGCGGCCGGTGTAGAGCACGTCGTCGACCAGGACGATCGTCCGGCCCTCCATCTCGAAGTCCAGGTGGCTGTCGTGGACGATCGGGGCGTCGCGGGGCTCGCGCCGCTCGATGTCGTCGCGGTAGAAGGAGATGTCGAGGTCACCCAGCGGGACCTCGGCGCCGGAGAGCTCGCCGACCAGCGCGTGGATGCGGCGGCAGATGACCGCGCCGCGCGTGTGGATGCCGACCAGCGCGAGCCGCTCGGCGTCCTGGTTCTTCTCGACGATCTCGTGGGCGATCCGGACAAGCGTCCGCCGCAGATCGTCGTGATCGAGCACGACCTTCTCGTCGTTCATGCTGCTGCTCCTTCCCGGCCTCACTGGACCGTGGTTAAAGGGGCTTGCCGCG
>DATFPJ010000164.1:0-9227 GCA_035264865.1 Solirubrobacterales bacterium | reverse complement strand
GTTCTTCGCGGGGTGGCAGCGCCAGGAGCGGCTGCCCTCGTTCCTCAACGCGGCCGACGCGATCATCCTTCCCTCGGCTCGGGAGCAGTTCGGGCAGACGCTCGTCGAAGGGATGGCCTGCGGTCTGCCCGGGATCGCGGCGAACGCACTTGGGCCCAGTCGGATCCTTTCCGACGGAGAGACCGGGTGGCTGTTCGAGGCCGACGACCGGGACGGGCTCGGGCGGGCACTGGCCGAAGCCGTCAACGAGCCGGAGGAGCGCCGGCGGCGCGGGCGTCTCGCGCGTCAGGAGACGGTCAGACGGTTCTCCTGGCCGACGCTCGCGGCGCGCCTCGATCACGTGCTGACCGAGGTCGCCGGCCTTCCCACGCTCGAGCCGGATCGGGAATCGGCGGCAGAGAGCGCCTTCGACGCCTAGCTGACGCCGGCGGCCTCGAGCGCCTCCTGCGGATCCCAGTAGGCGCGCAGGTAGGAGAGCTGTCCGTCACGTGCGCGGCAGACGTAGGCCCAGACGCGTTCGGTGGGGACGTCGCCGCCGGCCGATAGGAGCCTGAAGCGGACAAATGCGACGAGACGGTCCTCGCCCTCGACCAGGCGCTCGACCGTGAGATTGCCGGAGAAGACCTCCATATAGCTCTCGAAGACCTCTGCGACCTGCTCTTTGCCGTGATAGGTCCCGCTCCCAGGCCAGCGCGGGTCCTCCTCATAGGTGATCTCGGGATGCCACCAGCGGTCCCGGAATTTCGCCCGGGCCTCGGGTCCCCCGATCGGGCCGCCCCACATCTCCCACATCTGCCTCAGGGACGCAAGGTCCTCGGCGCTCACGAACGCAGTATCGCCCGAGTCGGGGAGCGCGGCCTCTACAATGGGTCCCGATGAGTGACGCACCTCAGCCGATCACGCTGACCGACAAGGCGGCGGGCAAGATCAAGGAGCTGCTCGGCGAGCAGGAGAAAGGCACCGAACAGGCGCTTCGCGTCGCGGTTCGGGGCGGCGGCTGCTCGGGCTTCCAGTACGCACTCGCCTTCGACTCGCCCAAGGAGGACGACCACCGCTTCGAGAATCAGGGCGTTGCGGTCGTCGTCGACAAGACGAGCATGCAGTTCGTCTTCGGCTCCGAGGTCGACTGGGTCGACGGCCTGCAGGGCGCCGGCTTCTCGGTCAACAACCCGAACGTCGTCGCCGCCTGCGGCTGCGGGTCCTCCTTCCAGGTGAAGGAAGACGCGGCCGAGCAGGCCGCCACGGTCTAGCGCCTCTCCCGGCTACCGGCTAGCGCTCGATCTGGATCGGTGGGCTCTGCTGGGGGTCCGCTTGGAGTTCCTGCTTGGCCGACGGTGCCGGGCGCTCCGGCTGCTCCGCGCCGAGCAGCTCCGCCAACTCGCCCGACTCATCCAACTCCTCGACGATGTCGCAGCCGCCCACCAGCTCGCCGTTGACGTAGAGCTGGGGGAAGGTCTGCCAGTCGGAGATCTCGGCGGTCACCTCGCGCAGGGGCTGCAGCGCGGGCAGCACATCGAGAGCGGCGTACTCGACGCCGTAGGCCTCGAGCATGTTGACGACGCGCATCGAGAAGCCGCACTGCGGCGCCTCCGGCGTGCCCTTCATGAAGAGCAGGATCCGGTTGTCCCGGATCAGCTCCTCGACCCTGTCCTTGAGAGTGGGTTCAGTCATCTGCACTCACTATACGCACCCGTCAAGGGGGCCTCGTGAGGGCTCCGACTAGCCGATCGGCTCCTGGTTCAGCTTCGCGAGTAGCGCGTTCACCTCGCCGCGGCCCTGATTGCGCGCGATCACGGCCATCGCGCCGCCGGACTCGACCGTGATCTCGGCCGGCAGGATGAACAGGCTCAGGATCCGTGCGGGAAGCCCGCCGATCACCCAAGCCTCGAGGTGGACGTCCTGCCCGTCGGTGCGCAGCTCGACGGCGCGGGCGCCGGTCCAGAAGCCGATGCCCTTTCTGTAGAGGCGGCGGTTGGGCGCTTCCTCGACGGCCCGGTAGCGCTGCTCAGACGCCCAGGCTTCCGCCACCGCCCAGATGTCTCCGTTCGCGCTGAACTCGCGAATCGCTCGCTTCTCCGCCATCAGGCCCCTCGGTCCCCGAGATCGTTGGCCGGCGAGGAGCCTACTGCGAGACCGAGGTCTTGATCGAAAGGGCGTGAATCGAGCCGTCGTCGAAGCGCGTCTGGACCGCCTTCTTCACGAGCTTGTGCTGCTCGATCCGCGACAGGCCCTCGAACTGGGGGGCGCTCACCGTCGCCCGCAGGTGATCCTGCGTCCCGGTTTCGTCCACGACCTCGACCTTCGCCCCGGGCAGCGCGGCCTCGATCATCAAACGGACCTCGTCGGTGGAGATCGCCACGCGCTCAGGCGGCCGTCTTCGCGGCCCTGGAGGCCTCGACGAGCTCTTCCACCCGGCAGAACTTGACCCGCGGGCGGCCGTGCGGCCTGCCGGCCTCGACCTCGGCAGCGTCGATCGCCTGCCAGCCCTCGAACGTGACGTGATCCGGCTTGCGCTCGTTCAGGAGCACCTCGATCGAGCCGCGGTCGTCGGCGAGGGGCGCCTCCGGGATCTTGCGGCCCTCGAGGTCGGCGAACAGGTTGTCGACCGTCTCCTGGGCGTCCTTCTTGTTGGTGCCGATCACGCCGGAGGGGCCTCGCTTGATCCAGCCGACGGCGTAGAGGCCGGGGACCCGCTCGCCCGAGCCGTCGTGGATGCCGCCGCCGTCATTGTGGATCAGGCCGCGTCCCTCGTCGAACGGGATCCCATCGATCGGCACGCCCTTGTAGCCGATCGAGCGCAGCACCATGCCGCATTCGATCGTCTCCCGCTCGCCGGTATCGACGGCGCGGATCCGGCCGGAGTCGTCGCGCTGCAGCTCGTTGCGGCCGATCACGATCCGCTCGACCTTGCCGTCTCCCTGGATCTCGACAGGGGACCGCAGGAAGCGCATCACGATCTTCTTGCCCTTCCCCTCCGGCGCGCGCTGGGAGAAGTCCGTGAAGATCTCGACGTTGCGCCGGTTGGTGGGATCGGCGTCGTCGGAGTCCAGCCACTCGCGACTGAGCTCGTCGAGCTCCATCTCGGCCGGATCGATGTCGATGTCGGCGTCGACCATCTCTCCGAGCTCGCGGACCTCGGGATTGGTGAAGGCCGCCTGCGCGGGGCCGCGGCGCCCGAGCACGAGGATCTCCTTGACCCCCGAGCCGCTGAAGGCCTCGATGGCGTGGTCGGCGGTATCGGTCTCGGCGAGCTCGTCGGGAGTCAGGGCCAGCATGCGGGCGACGTCCGCGGCGACGTTTCCGTTGCCGATCACGACGACTCTTTCGCAGGAGAGGTCGAACTCGCGATCAGCGAAATCGGGGTGGGCGTTGTACCAGTTGACGAACTCCGTGGCCGGATGCGAGCCGGGAAGCTCCTCGCCGGGGATGCCGAGCTGGCGGTCCGTCGCAGTGCCGTAGGCGAAGACCACCGCGTGATAGCGCTCGCGCAGCTCCTCGACCGTGACGTCGATGCCGACCTCGACGTTGCCGAAGAAGCGGAACTCGGGACGGGCCGCGGTCTTCTCGTAGACCCGGATCACCGACTTGATCTTGGGGTGGTCCGGAGCGACACCGAACCGCACCAGCCCGTACGGGGTCGGAAGCCGGTCGAACATATCCACCTCGGCGTGCGTTCCCTCGTGCCTGAGCACGTGCTCGGCCGTGTAGAACCCGGCCGGGCCGGAGCCGACGATGGCCACACGCAGGGGATTTGACTCGGTACCGATCACAGCGAGCGGGAAAGGGTAGTGGCTCGTCTAAGCCGGGGTGACGGCCGTCGCGGCCGTGCCGTCGAGCGCGTCGAGCGCGCGGCCGAGCGACATCGAGACACAGGTGAAGATCGGGGTGTCGCGCAGCGTGTAGGAGCTCGACTCGGTTCCGCGCAGCTCCTGAACGAGATCGAGGAACTCACCCGGGTCGTCGCCTTCGAAGGAGACGACGAATTCCTGGTCGTCGAGGCCGAAGGAGTAGGCGGTGTTGATCGAGATCTCCGGATAGCGGCGGCCGACCTCGATGTGGTTGGCCATGATCCGCTGCCGCTCCTCCATCGGCAGTCCATACCACTCGCGCTTCTTGTCGAAGGGGTAGACGAACAGGTACTTGCGCTCGGAGGTGCAGATCTCGAGGCGGGATTCGGACTCCGAGTACGGCGAGGGCTTCGTCATCGCCAGGTAGGAGTAGGGCGTGCTCGCCCACCGGGCGAGCCCGCTCTGGCCGAGGACCACGTGGAAGGTGTGGATGTCCTCGAGGATCGGGCTCTGACTGAGCAGCAGCAGGTCGACGTCGCCGCGCGTGCCGACCGTGGAATACGCTCGCAGCGAGCGGTCCTCGGCGAAGTCCTCGCAGGCCGCCTGGAACTCGGCCTTGTCCTGTGCCCGCTCCCCGGCGCTTCGCCGCCGCCAGGCGGGGTCGAGCTTGAAGAAGGTGAACTTGACGAACGTGCGGCCGGCCACCAAACGAAGGTTAGTGGCCGCCCTGCTCGCGGCCGGGGCGCTCGTCTGCGGGCTCTCATCGAGCGCCCAGGCGGGCACCAGGGTCACCGTGGCGGTGCTTCCACGCGAAACGACGGTCGCCGAGCTCGCACGCGTGCCCGGCCTGGCACTGGGTGTGATGAGCGCGGGCATCGGTGAGGTCCCCTCGGAGCAGACCTTTCTCGACGTCTCGCAGGGAAACCGGATCGACGATGCGCTCTACGACGAGGAGCTGCCCGGGCTCTTCCCCTTTGCTCGTGAGGTGCCCGAGTGGTCGGATGTCAGGGCGCGGGCGGATGGCATTCCCGCCGACGTGGTCCCTGGGTTGCTCGCCCAGCGCCTGCAGTCCGGGGACGTATCGGCACACGCGGATCAGCCGATGACGGCTCCCGCGATCATCGCCGCGAACGAGCGCGGGACTGTGGCGCCTCTTCTGCCGGGCGGATGCACCGATCGCTGCCTGGCGGTGCTCCACGCCACCGTCACAGAGGTCGCCGAGCTGTCTCGGCTCCTGCGGGACCGAGACATGCTGATCACACTCGCGTCTCCGCCACCCGGCTCGAACCGGGCATCGCCGCTCGGGATCGCGGGCCGCGGCTTCGACGGCAATCTGATCTCGGATTCGACCCGGACCGACGGCTATGTCCTCTCGACCGATCTGGCGCCGACGATCCTGCGGCGCTTCGGGCTTCGGATCCCGGACGAGATGGATGGGGAACCGATCCGGGCCGAGGGCGCTCCCGACCCGGCGGCCGTGGAGGATCTGGCCGGTCGCATGTCCGTGATCCCGGACCGCCGTGCGCCGGTCCTGATCGTCTGTCTCGGGGTTTGGGTCGTGTTGGCGCTCGCTGTCAATCGGATCGTGTTCGGCCTGCGCCGGGTAGCCATGGCCTGGCTGGCACTCTGCTTCGCCTACATGCCGCTGATGCTGCTGGTCGGAGCGTGCCTCGAGCCGAGCGCTGTTATCGAGGGTTTGCTCGTCGGGCTCGGCGCAGCGGCTTTGGCGGCCTGCACCGTCCGGCTCGCCTGGGGCTGGCGAGGACTCGCGATCGCCGTGGGCACGACGGTGAGCGCGTACGCGATCGACGTGATCGCCGGATCCGGCCTCACCCGGCTCTCTCTGCTCGGACCGAACCCGATCTACGGGGTGCGGTTCTACGGGATCGGGAACGAGCTCGAGGCGCTCTTGGCGGTGATGGTCCCCGTGGGGGTTGGGGCGGCCTTGTGCGCTTACAGCGGCTGGGGAAGGGTGGTGAGCGAGCGCGCTGCGGCCGCGTCGTTCCTAGGCGCAGCCGTGCTCAGCGCGATCGTGTTCGGCGCCGGGCACTTCGGCGCCGACGTCGGCGCGGCGATCACGCTCCCGGTCGGCGGCGCGGTGGCGGCCTTCTGCCTGCCCGCCGATCTCGAGCACTTGACCCCGAATACGGGGGTCAATCGCACGAAACCGCGAATCGCCGCCGCGATCGTGGCCGCCGCCTTGGTTGCCCTGGTTCTCCTTGCGCTGATCGACGTGGTCAGCGGCGGCAACTCCCACCTGACGCGCACTTTGATCGAGGCGGGGGGAGCGAGCGACTTCGCGGACGTCGCAGAACGGCGGCTCGAGCTCTCCGCGCACGACTTCTCGCAGGCAGCGAGTAATCCGCTCTTCTGGGTCCTGGTAGGCGTCGTCGGGGCCGCCCTCGCCCAGCGGCGCCGAATCGACGCCTGGCTTCGCCCCGCGGCGCCCGTACGTGCAGGCGTGCTCGGCGCCTGCGCGGCCGTGGGCGTGGGCGTGTTCGTCAACGACTCCGGGGCGACCTTTCTGGTGCTCGGTGCGTGCGCGCTGGGGGCGTCTGTCGCCTACAGCTGGTCACAGGTGTGACTAAGTCCCTGAAGGAACGCCATTCGCCTCGATACCCTGGCTGGATGCGCATTGCGCTCGTCTCGCCCTATTCCTGGACGTATTCGGGAGGAGTGAACAGGCACGTCGAGGCGCTTGCGGAGCAGTTCATGAGCCGTGGAGACCACGTCCGTGTGCTGGCTCCGTGGGATCCGGCCGACGCGATCAGCCGCCGCCTGCACCCATCCCAACCCGAGCTGCGGGAGGCTCCCGACTACCTCGTTCCCCTCGGACGCACGTTTGGGATCGGGGCGAACGGTGCCGTCTCCAACATCTCACCCTTCCCGGAGGGCCCGCTCGCACTGCGCCGCGAGCTGCGAACTGGGAACTACGACGTCGTCCACGTGCACGAGCCGCTGGCTCCGCTGGTCGGCTGGGACGCGATGGTCTTCCGCGGCGCGCCGGTCGTCGGCACCTTCCACGCTTACTCCACGAAGGCATTCCCCAACCACCTCGCGACGCTGCTCGGCGCACGGCGGCGCTTCAATCAGCTGACCGCGCGGATCGCCGTCTCGGAGGCCGCGGCCTGGACCGGTCGCCGCTGGTTCGGCGGCGAGTACGTGGTCATCCCGAACGGCGTGGATATCGAGGCGGCCCCAACCGGCCCCAAGCCCCAGAGTGACGAGCTGCGGCTGCTCTTCGTCGGGCGCGCCGAGGACCGCAAGGGGCTCCCGGTCCTGCTCGCGGCGTTCCAGGCGCTGGTTGAGCACATGCCCTCCCGACTGACCGTCGTCGGGGCGGACCCGGATGAGGTCGCCAGGGGCGTGGCCGACCCCGAGCTGATGTCGCACATCGACGTCCTCGGCAAGGTCTCCGACTCGGTGCTCTGGCGGCAACTCGGCGAGGCCGACATCCTGTGCGCACCGTCCCTGAGCGGCGAGAGCTTCGGCATGGTCCTGATCGAGGCGATGGCGGCCGGGACACCGGTGATCGCCTCGAAGATCGCCGGTTACAGCGACGTGGTCACCAATGGCGTCGACGGCGTCCTGGTCCCGCCGGCCGATCCGCAGGCGCTCGCCGAGGAGCTGCAGCTGCTCGCGCACGAGCCGAAGCGGCTGGCGGCGATGGGCGAAGCTGGCCGGCGCAGCGCCGAGCGCTACGCCTGGCCCCGGATCGCCGGCGAGGTCACCGAGGTGTATGAGCGCGCGACCGAGCCGGCTCCAGCACCGATCTGGCCGCCGGAGTCGCTTGCTCGCCGGAGCGGTCTGGTCCGTATTGACGGCGGACCGAAGCGCCCTGCCAAGCGGCTGCCGTCGCTCGAGCCTACGCCGGTCGACAGCCCCGGCCGAGGCCGGCGCGCGGCCCGCAAGGCCGGCGTGGCGGTGGCCGGCATCCTCGGCTTGCTGCTCACGGCGCTCGCTGCCAAGCGGATCGGCGTGGACCGGGTCGCAACCAGCATCATCGATTCGGATCTCAAGTGGGTGCTGATCGCATGCGGGCTGATGGTGGCGGCGATGTTCGCGCGGGCTGCCGCCTGGGTGTCGATCGCGCGGGCCGCCCTTCCCACCGGGCACGTGCGGCGACGCGACGTCACCTCGGCGACGATGATCGGCGTCCTCATGTCGGCCACCCTGCCGGCCCGCCTCGGCGAGCCCGCCAGGGCGATGGTTCTCTCGCGGCACGTCGGCCGGATGCGCGAGACCTTCCCGGTCCTGATCGGGACCCTGATCTCCCAGACAGCCCTCAACATCGTCGCGCTCGCGCTGCTCGGCGGCATCATCGTCTCGACCACGGACCTCTTCCAGGCGAGCACGCAGAAGCTGTTCCTGGTCTCGACCGCGCCACTCCTGATTCTGCTCGCCGTGCTGCTCATGCCCTCGCTCTTCCGGGTGAACGGCCAGGGTCGGATCGCGCGTGGGATCGAGGCCGTCCGCAGCGCGATCAAACAGGCTCGCAAAGGCCTGACGGTCTTCCGAGACCCGCGCCGGGGCTCGATCGCCACATTCGCGCAGCTCTTCGCGTGGTTCCTGCAGCTGCTGGCCTGCTGGGCGCTCTTCGCGGCACTCGGTCTCGACCACCAGGTCGCGATCGGAGCTGCCGCAGCCTGCCTGTTCGCCGTCAACGTCACGGCGGTCGTCCCGGCGACCCCGTCGAACATCGGGATCTTCCAGCTCGCGATCATCAGCGTGCTCACCAAGGGATTCGGCGTGCCCGCCGCCGACGCGCTCGCCTACGGCGTGGTCCTGCAGGCGGTCGAGATCGCCACAGCGGTCGCGCTCGGCGTCCCGGCGCTGGTGCGCGAGGGCGTCAGCTGGTCCGACATGCGTCTCAGGGCGCTCTCCGCGGCGCCCGTTCAGCTCTCCGAGCGCCCCCGGGCACGCGAGCGCCAGGCTCAGCCCGAGCGCATCTCCGCCTAGCACCCGCGGCCGAACCGCCGCTGCGCGAAAATGGCGCGGTGGCGACCAATGCCCTCTGTCCCGTCCTGATTCGCCGCGAGGACGAGCTGGCCGCGTTGGAGGACACGCTGCTCGCGGCGCGCCGAGGGGAGAGCCGGTTCGTGGCGCTCGCCGGGGAGGCCGGGATCGGCAAGACGAGGCTCGCGAGCGAGCTCGCTCGCGAGGCGCGCGAGCTGGGATGCACAGTGGTCGCCGGCGGCTGCAGCGACGCCGAGCTCTCGGTCCCCTACCTGCCGTTCGTCGAGGCGATCGGCAACTACCTCGACCGAGTCGAGCCCGGGCGGCTCGCCGAGCAGCTCGGGCCGAGTGCCGCCGAGCTCGCCCAGCTCTTCCCTCAACTCGGGCGCGGCGAGCAGCCCGAGCGCTCACCGGACCCCGGTCAGGCCAAGCTCCGGCTGTTCGAGGCGCTCGTCTCGCTGCTGGCCCTCGCGGCCCGTGAAG
>DATFPJ010000163.1:0-2644 GCA_035264865.1 Solirubrobacterales bacterium | reverse complement strand
CGGCGACCAGGGCGAGTGGGGCCTCCTCCGCGATCCCGTGCTCCGCGGCAATCCGCCCGACGGCTTCCTCGATCGCGTCGAGGATCACGGTCTCGACGGCTGCCGCGATCACAAGCCCGTCCGCTCCGTGCTCGGCCTGCGCGCAGAGATCGAGCGCGATCCAATCCGGGTTCGCGGTATCGCCGGCGATCACCATCAGCTCCGACGGCCCGGCGAGGCCGTCGATCCCAACCTCGCCGGTGAGCTGACGCTTCGCCTCCTGCACATAGCGGTTGCCCGGGCCGGCGATCACGTCCACGGGCGGGATCAGCTCCGTGCCGAGCGCCAGGGCCGCAATCGCCTGGGCGCCACCCACTGGGTAGACCTCGTCCGCGCCGCCGATGGCCGCGGCCGCGAGGATCAGGTCGGTGACCGGGCGCTCGCCGGTTGTCGAGGGCGTCGCGAGTACCACCCGCCGCACGCCGGCAGCCTTCGCGGGAATGCAGCCCATCAGCACGGTCGACGGGTAGGAGCCGGCGCCACCGGGCGCGTAGATGGCCGCCGAGCCGACCGGGACCTCGCGGAGCTCGACGACCTGGCCCTGCGGCAGCCCCACTCGCCGCTGGTCGGCGAGCTGCGCCTCGGCGACGGTGCGGATGTTGGCCGCGGCGCTCTCGAGGGCTTGCCGCTTCGCGGGATCGAGCCGCTCCAGCGCGCCACGGACCTCAGCCTCCGGCACGGGGAGCATGCGCGGATCGACCGGTCCGGCCCCGAAGCGCCCCTCGAGCTCGGAGACGGCCGCGTTGCCCCGCTCCCCCACCGCCGCGACGATCTCGGCGACCGTTTCGCTCACCTCGCCCAGCGGTGGCTGCAGGTCGCGCACCTCCGCGGCCAGTCCTCGGGCGTCCCGGCCGTCCCAGTCGAAGCGCCGAACCCGCATCAGGACTTCTCCGAGCGCAGTCGCTCCACGAGGTCGTCTACCTCGGCGGCGCGCAGCTTGTGGGAGACGCGGTTGGCGACCAGCCGCGCGCTCGAGGCGGCGATCTCCTCGCGGACCTCGAGCCCGTTCTCGGCCAGGGTGCGGCCGGTTGCCACCAGGTCGACGATCCCATCCGCCAGACCGGACAGTGGAGCCAGCTCCACCGACCCCTTCACCTCGATCACCTCGGCTCGCCGCCCCGTCTCCTCGAAGTGGCGCGCGGCAATCCTCGGATACTTGGTTGCGATGCGCATGCCGCCCAGACGTCGCTCGTCCTCGTCCAGTGCGGTATCGCCGACCCGTCCGGCGAGCACCATTCGACAGGCGCCGTAGCGGAGGTCGAGGACCTCGTAGACGATCCGATCCGGCTGCTCCAGCAGCACGTCCTTCCCGGTGATGCCGAGGTCCGCGGCGCCGGCCTCGACGTAGGTGGGCACGTCAGAGGGCCGCATCGTCACGAGAGTCAGGTCATCGGTCTCGAAGACCAGGGCGCGGGAGTCCGAGCGCAGCTTGGTCGTATCGACGCCGATCCGGTCGAGGGCGTCAAGCGTCTCGCCCCAGAGCGCACCCCGCGGCAGCGCGAGCTTCAGCGGGCCGCTCGCCCGCGCCCGCGTCGTCTCCACCACGCGCGGCATCAGCGGTTCCCCCTGATTGTCTGACGCTCCTCCTCGGTTTGGGCGACATGGACCCGCTCCAGGTAAAGGGAGAAGCCCGCGGCGGGCAGCTCGCGGCCGAAGCGGCCGAGCAGCGAGTCGTAGCGCCCGCCGCCGCCCAGGATGTGCCCGAGGGCCGGGTCATATACCTCGAGGATCGCTCCCGTGTAGTAGCCGAGGTCGCGAAGCAGCCCGAGATCGAGCCGGACGCGCTCGGCAACGCCCCGTGCTGCAAGCGCGTCGTAGGTTGCGCGGAGTCGACCCGTGGCGCGTTCGACCGCCTCGCCGCCGAGCGCGGTCGCCTGCTCGAGAATCTCCCGGTCCCCGCGCATGCTGGGCAGCGCCAGCAGGGTCGCGCGTGCCTCGGCGGGCAGCTCGTGGACGGCATCGATCTCCATCTCGAGACCGACGAGATCGTGTGCGGCGAGCCGATCCAGGATTCGGCCACGGGCCTCGTCCTCCACCCCGAGCTCGACCAGCAGCTGGCGGTAGAGGTCGGCGTCGCCCAGCCCGACGACGGCGCGTGTCAGGCCGGCCGCGTCGAGCGCCGCGCTCAGCACCTCCACCACCTCGGCGGTGCCGTCCGGGGCGGACGCCCCGATCAACTCGACCCCAGCCTGGGTGAACTCGCGCATCTGACCGCGCTGCGGATTGACCGCGCGATAGGCGCGCGCGATGTAGGAGAGGCGGAACGGAGGCTCCTCGCCTTGCAACCTGGTGGCAACGAGGCGCGCGATCGGGATCGTCATGTCGGAGCGCATCGCAAGCAGCTCGCCGCGTTCGTCGAAGAAGCGGTAGGCGGCGTTGGCGTAGCGCTCGTCGCCGCGTCGCAGGACCTCGGCGTACTCGATCGTCGGGGTGCGGACCTCGCCGTAGCCGCGCTGGTCGAAGGCGGCGCGCAGCGCCGCCTCGAGAGCGCGCAGCTCGCGCATCTCGTCGGGCAGGATGTCTCGTGTCCCCGGCGGGGTCGGGTGGATCATCGCCCCATCATCCCTTCGTCGCCTTTAACAAGCTGCAAGGTCCGGGGCGATAG
>DATFPJ010000162.1:0-4891 GCA_035264865.1 Solirubrobacterales bacterium | reverse complement strand
TGTTGTTGGCGCCCGCACCGTTGATCTTCGCCCGACCGATGCTCGTCTGGTTGTCGTTCGCCCAGTAGACGAAGTTTCCGTGCGCATGGGGAGGCAGCAGGAGGAGCGCGATGATTGCGAGCACCGCCGCGATCGCGATCGTGACGCCCGCCTGCCTGCGCAGGGGATGCTGGTGCTCTCCTTGCTGGGGATGGGCTAGCCGCGCTCTACGCCCGAACACGCCCGAATCCTACCCCGGAGGGCTTGGTCCGTTCGCCCGGCGGCCCCGGTTCAGAGCGACTCGGCCAGCGAGAGCCAGGCGCGCTCGGCGTCCGCGAGCGCAACCGAGACGTCGCGCTCCGCCGCGGCGATCTCGAGCCGGTCTCCGCCGACGGAGCCGAGCTCGACGGCGTCGACGCCGGCGGTGCCGGCGCGTTCGAGGAGGGGTGCGACCTCGCTCTCGGCCAGCGCCAAGACGATCCCGCCCGGACCCTCCCCGAAGAGCAGGCTCTCCCCGGCCCCGCCGCGCAGCTCCACAAGCGGATCCAGGTCGGCATTGAGGCCCAGCCCGGCGGCGATCGCCATCTCCGCGAGGGCGCAGGCGAGACCGCCGTCGCTGACGTCATGGGCCGCCGAAGCCACCCCCTCCCGGACCTCGCCGCGAACGAACGCGAGCGCCGCGGCGACGACGGGGATCGCCGGCTGGGGCAGCCCGCGATCCAGCTCGCCGCGCAGCTTGGCGAGCTCCGAACCCGCCAGCGAGGGGGCGAACGGCCCGATCAGGAGCAGGCGATCATCCTTGCGGGGCGCCAGGCCGGGCGCCCTGACCGGGTCCGGCAGCTCCCCGACCATCCCGACCACCGGCGTCGGATAGATCGGCCCGTGCTCGGTCTCGTTGTAGAGCGAGACGTTGCCTCCGACCACGGGGACCTCGAGCCCGCGGCAGGCGTCGGCGAGGCCGAGCACCGCCCGATCGAGCTGCCATGCGACCCCCGGCTTCTCGGGATTGCCGAAGTTGAGGCAGTTGGTCAGCCCGAGCGGCTCGGCCCCCACGCAAGCGAGGTTCTGGGCGCATTCGAGCACCGTCTCCACGGCGCCCGCGTACGGATCGCAGGCGACCCTGCGCCCGTTGCCGTCGATCGCGACCGCAATCGCGCGGTCGGACTCGGGCACCAGCAGGACGGCGGCGTCCGCCGCCTCGGGACGGCGGACTGTGCGCGAGCCCACCACCGAGTCGTACTGCTCGGACGCCCAGCGCTTCGACGCCACGTTCGGAGAGGCAAGCAGCGCGCAGAGAACCGCGGAGGGGTCAGCCACATCGGCTGAGCGTCCGGCCGCCAGGGCGACCCGCTCCCCAAGCGTCTCGTCATTGCCGTAGATCCAGGTATCGGGGTCCTCCGGCTCGAGGTCATAGAGCGGGCACTCGTCCACGAGGGCAGAGACCGGGACGTGCCCGACCTCGAGTCCGTCGTCGAGCACCCTGAGCCGGCCGCTGTCCGTGATCTCGCCGATCGCGGCCGCCCCGGTCTGCCAGCGCTCGCAGGTAGCCAGCACCACGTCCAGACGGGACGGCTCGACCACCGCCAGCATCCTCTCCTGGGACTCCGAGATCATCACCTCGAAGGGCTCGAGGTCGGCCTCCCGAAGCGGAACCCGATCGACGTCGATGTCTATCCCGACGCCGCCCTTCGAAGCCATCTCCCCCGCCGAGGAGGTCAGCCCAGCGGCACCCAGATCCTGCAGCGAGACCAGCAGGTCGCGCTCCAGCAGCTCGAGGCAGCACTCGAGGAGCTTCGACTCCTCGAACGGGTCGCCGATCTGCACGCTCGGCCGCTTCGAGTCGTCACCGGCCTCGAGCTCTGCGGAGGCCAGCACCGAGGCGCCGCCGATCCCGTCCCGGCCGGTCGAGGCCCCCATGATCACCAGCACGTTTCCCGGCCCCGCCGCCGCCGAGCGGATCATCTCGTCGGTCTTCGCCAGTCCGACGCACATCGCGTTGACCAGGCAGTTGTGCTCGTAGGACGGCTCGAAGTAGACCTCGCCACCCACCGTGGGCACCCCGATCGAGTTGCCGTAGTGGCCGATGCCGGCGACCGCTCCCTCGAACAGGTAGCGCGAGCGCTCCGAGGTCGGCTCCCCGAAGCGGAGCGAGTCGAGCACGGCGATCGGCCGCGCACCGATCGCGAAGACGTCGCGGAGAATGCCGCCGACGCCGGTGGCGGCCCCCTGGAACGGCTCGACGGCGCTCGGGTGGTTGTGCGACTCGACCTTGAAGGCGACGGCGTGTCCGTTGCCGATGTCCACCGCGCCGGCGTTCTCGCCCGGCCCCATCACCACGCGCTCCCCCTCGGTAGGCAGCTGCCCAAGCAGCTTGCGGGAGTGCTTGTAGGCGCAGTGCTCGGACCAGAGCAACGAGAACATCGCGAGCTCGACCTCGTTCGGGTCCCGTCCGAGCAGCTCAGTGATCCGCTCGTACTCGAAGTCGGTGAGCCCCAGCTCGCGGTGGCGGCTCTCGGAGACCGCGCTCACGCTGCGGCGGTCTGCGGGGCGCGCGCCAGCGCCCGGAAGAGCGCGAGCCCGTCGTCCGATCCCGTCAGGGGGTCGACGGCGTGCTCGGGGTGCGGCATCAGGCCGAGGACGTTGCCGGCCTCGTTGGTCACGCCGGCGACGTCGCGAACGCTGCCGTTCGGATTCTCACCCGGCGCGTAGCGGAAGGCGATCCTTCCGTCCGCTTCCAGCCGGTCGAGCCCCTCGTCAGGCGCGAAGTAGCGGCCGCTCATGTGCTTGATCGGAATCGAGAGCCGGTCGCCGGGCGAGATCTCGGCCCTGAATGGGCCACTGAAGTCCTCGGCCACCAGCTCCACCTGCCTGCAGATGAAGCGCAGCCCCTCGTTCGGCAGCAGCGCCCCGGGCAGCAGACCCGCCTCGCAGAGCACCTGGAAGCCGTTGCAGATCCCGAGCACCGGCCCGCCGTCTGCCGCGAAGCGCGCGACGGCCTCCATCGCCGGCGAGAAGCGCGCGATCGCCCCGGCGCGCAGGTAGTCGCCGTAGGAGAAACCGCCGGGGATGATCACGCCATCCAGCCCGGAGAGGTCGGTTTCCTCGTGCCAGACGAGGCGCGCATCGCCGACGCGGCCGGCCGCCGCCACGGCATCCCGCTCGTCGCAGGAGCCGGGGAACTGGATCACGCCGATCACGCCGGCCTTCCCCCGTTCGCCGAGCCGCCCTCCTCGACCACGATCTCGTAGTCCTCGATCAGCGGGTTGGCGAGCAGCTTCTCGCTGAGCGAGTCGAGCTTGGCGGGATCATCGACCTCGAGCTCGACCAACCGGCCCACTCGGACATCGTGGATGCCCTCGAAGCCCAGCGCCGGAAGCGCCCGCTCGACGGCCTTGCCCTGGGGCTCGAGGATGCCCTCCTTCGGCCTGATCAAGACCTTCGCCCTCACTCGGTCAGCGTAGCGGCGGGCTCGGCGCGGAAGGCGGCGCGTTAGTCGAGTTTCCGGCCCGTAATCCGCTCGTACGCCTCGACGTACTTGGCCCGCGTGTTCTGGACCACCTCGTCGGGCAGCTCCGGCCCTGGCGGGGCGTGGTCCCAGCCGACGGAGTCCGAGTAGTCGCGGACGTACTGCTTGTCGAAGGAGGCCTGGGAGCGGCCGGGCTCATAGTCGTCGGAGGGCCAGAACCGCGACGAGTCGGGCGTCAGCACCTCGTCGCCGAGGACGACCTCGGCACCCGGCGAGCGGCCGAACTCGAACTTGGTGTCAGCGACGATGATCCCCCGCTCGGCGGCGTGGTCAGCCGCCCGCTGGTAGATCTCGATCGAGATCCGGCGCAGCTCCTCCATGAGGCGAAGGTCACCGATGATCTCCACCGCCCGGTCGAAGTCGATGTTCTCGTCGTGCTCCCCGAGCTCCGCCTTGGTGGCGGGGGTGAAGATCGGCTCGCGGAGCTTCTCCGACTCCTTCAGCCCGGACGGCAGTGCGATCCCGCAGACGGCGCCCGTCTGCTGGTACTCGCGCCAGCCCGAGCCAGACAGATACCCCCGGACGACGCACTCGATCGGGTACATCTCGAGCTTCCGGACACGCATCCCCCGCCCTGCGGCCTCCGGCGGGACGTCCTCGGAGATGAAGTGGTTGGGCACGATCTCGCTCGTCAGGTCGAACCAGAACAGCGACATCTGGGTGAGGACCTTCCCCTTGTCCGGGATCTCCGTCGGCAGGATCACGTCGTAGACCGAGATGCGATCGGACGCGACCATGATCAACTCGTCGCCGTCCTCGTAGATCTCACGGACCTTGCCGGAGCCGTGGAGGCGTAGGTCTGAGAGCGTCGTCGCCATCCGTCGCGATCCTAACAACGGCTCGTGACCGAGCCCGCGCTACCCGCCTCCCACCTCGGGCTGGTATCCCGGGTGGGCCTTGGACCACTCGACGATCTTGCCGGACCCGACGATGGCCCCGCCGTCGTCGAGAGCCAGGACCGGCAGGTTGATCTGGCCGGTCAGCCGGCGGACCTCTTCCCGGCCGCGCCGCCGCTCACCCCAGGTCCAGGGGGCGAGGCGATAACCGGGCAGCTCCCGGATCTCGTACTCGTAACCAGCCTGGTCGAGCGCCTGGGCGGCCCGTCCGCAGGCATGCCATAGCGAGCGCAGGGACTTCTTCGGATCGCAGGTGTAGAGGATCACGCCGCCAGGCTATCCAGGCGCGCGAGCACCTCCGGGACGTGCTCGAGGTAGGCCCCGTAGTCGAAGACGGCGTCGAGGTCGAGTTCGGGAGCCTCCGCGGCGATCAGATCGCGGAAGCTCGTTCCCTCGTCCCAGGCGCGCTGCGCAGAGCGCTGGACCAGCCGGTACGCGTCGTCCCGCGTCATCCCGGACTCGACCAGAGCGGTCAGGGCTCGCTGGCTGA
>DATFPJ010000161.1:0-2792 GCA_035264865.1 Solirubrobacterales bacterium | reverse complement strand
GCACGACGCCGTCGTAGTCATCTGCCCTGGCCTCGGAGGTCGTCTTGTCGACGTCCCAGGTCTCGGCCTTGTCCAGGTGCTCGAACCCCTGGACCTGTCCGGACTCGGTCGAGATCACGTCGACCTCCGCGCCGGCGTCCTCCACCGCCTTGCGCGGCTCGAAGTACTCGACCTGCTCGACGCCCTCGTTCGCCATCAGGAAGGCAATTCGCTTGCCCTGAAGTTCTTCAGCCATCTGTCTCGACTCCTTTCCCTCTCAGTGTCTTCAGGAGGCGAGTACCCGGCCATGCGGAGCGACAAAACCGCCACTCGGCGGGTGGCGCCGTGGGAGGGGCCCACGGACGCGACTACTGAGCGTCCGTGGGAGGTTCCTGCGGCGACAGGACCCGCCGCCGGGCGATCGCGGCTAGATCTGAATGCTCTTCACTTCGAGGAACTCCTCGAGGCCGAAGCGGCCGTACTCGCGGCCGTGCCCTGACTGCTTGAAGCCGCCGAACGGCGCCAACGGGTTGAAGGTCGCGCCGTTGATCTGGACCTGGCCCGTCCTCATCCGCCGCGCGAACGCCTTGGCGCGCTCGGGGTCCTCGGACCACACGCCGCCGTCCAGCCCGTAGATCGTCGAGTTGGCGATCTCGGCCGCCTCGTCCTCGGAGTCGTAGGGGATGATCGAGAGCACCGGGCCGAAGATCTCCTCCTGGGCGATCGTCATGTCCGACTTCACCTCCGAGAAGACCGTCGGGCGGACGAAATAGCCGCTCTCGAGCCCTTCCGGCGGCTCCGTGCCCCCGGTGACCAGTTTCGCCCCCTCGTCCTGGCCCTTCTCGATGTACTCGCGGACGCGCTTCCGCTGCGCCTCGGAGACGAGTGGCCCGAGCCGCGTGCCCTCCTCGAACGGGTCGCCCGGCTTCGCCTTCTCGGCCGCCGCGGCGGCGACCTGCTCGGCCTCCGCCAGCTTCCCGCGCGGGACGAGCATCCGCGTATGCGCGCTGCAGGTCTGTCCGGAGTTGAGGTAGCAGTTGGCGACGCCATGGCCCACCGCCTTCTGCAGGTCGGCATCGTCGAGGATCACGTTGGCGGACTTCCCACCGAGCTCGAGCGCGACCCGCTTCACGGTCTGGGACGCGACCTCGGCGACCCGTCGACCGGCCCGCGTCGAGCCGGTGAAGGAGACCATGTCGACATCCTCGTGACCGGCGATCGCCTCGCCGACGACCGGACCGTAGCCGGTGACGAGGTTGAACACGCCGGCGGGAAGGTCGAGCGAATCGACGATCTCGGCGAGCGCGAACGAGGTGAGCGGGGTCACCTCACTCGGCTTCACGACCACCGAGCAGCCCGCCGTCAGAGCCGGCGCGACCTTCGCGCAGATCTGGTGCAGCGGGTAGTTCCACGGCGTGATGCAGCCGACGACGCCCACCGGCTCGCGGACCACCAGCGAGTTCCCGATCTGCTCCTCCCAGACGACCTCGTTCGCCACCTGGCCCATCGAGCCGAAGTCCATCGCGGGCAGTCCCGCCTGGATCGTCCGGGCGAGGGTGAGCGGCATGCCCACCTCGGCCGCGATCAGGGCGGCGATCTCATCGGCGCGCTCGGCGAGAGCCGCGCTGATCGCGATGCACGCCTCCGCCCGCTGCTCGACCGGCACCTGGCGCCAGGCCTCGAATCCCGCGCGAGCGGCCTCGACGGCACGATCGACGTCCTCGGGAGTCCCCTCCGGGATCCGGCCGATCACCTGCTCGGTGGTCGAGTCGGTCACCTCGATCGTGTCCGAGCCGGCCGGCTCGACCCACTCGCCTCCGATGTAGAGGCGGTCGCGGACGATCTCCTCGGTTGGATGATTCGGCGCCGGTGTTTGTGGGCGCCGTTCATCACGAGTGGGTGCGGTCTCAGTAGCCAAGTCGTGCTCCTCTCATCGCGATGGATTGATCCTAGGCGGGCGTAGCGGCTGCCTTCTCGCCCGCCGCCTCGGCTCCCGCCTCCTCCGCGATCGACTCCGCGGTGCGGTGAGCGAGCGACATGATCGAGACCATCGGGTTGGTCCCGGACGAGGTCGGGAAGGCGCTCCCGTCCCCGATCCAGACGCCCTTGGTGTCGTGCAGCTCGCCGAACGGGCCCGCGACGGAGCTCTGCGGATCGGTCCCCATCCGGCAGGTGCCCATCTGGTGGGCGCTGAAGAGCTTGTAGCCGCCGGCCCTGAACGGGATCCGCTTGACGGCGGCGATGAATGCCGCGAGGTCATCGCCTCGCCGCCAGGTCGGAGCACCCTCCGCGAGCGGTCCGATCTGGTGCGCGCCGGCGGCCTCGTGGAGGCGGATCTGCACCTCGATCCCCTTCTTCAGGTTCTCGAGGTCGAGCGGGTCGGTGACCGCGTAGGTCGGGACGGCCTCGCCGCTGGCGTCGACACTCACCTGTCCGCCGCCTCGGTCGCGCGTGAGCGAGATGAAGGTGGCCGTGAACCGGAACTCCTCCATGCGCTGCTTGTGGTCCGTGCCGGAGATCCACGGCGTCGCCGAGCCGATCAGCCCAGGCGCGTACTGCGCGGTCTCGATCAGGAATCCGAAGCCCTCGCCGGTGTCGGCGAACTCGTCGCAGAGCCCCGCCTGCGGCGGGCCCCACCAGGCCTGCTGGTCAGTCCCGTAGGCGCCGCCCACGACGCTCGAGGGATGCAGCCGAAGGTTCTGCCCGACCGCCGGCCCGCCGATCCCCGAGCGCAGGAGCAGCGCCGGCGACTCGAGCGAACCGCAGGCGACCACCACGCGCGGCGCCCTGACGGTGACCTGCGCCCCGCGGCC
>DATFPJ010000160.1:0-8526 GCA_035264865.1 Solirubrobacterales bacterium | reverse complement strand
GGGGTGGCGACCGCGGGCGAGCTCACGCAGGTCCGGGACGAGCCGGATCCCAACCGCTACCTCGGCCGCGGCAAGCTCGCGGAGCTGAAGCGCGTGATCGCGGCCTCGGACGCCAACCTGGTCGCCTGTGACGACGAGCTCGTTCCGCGGCAGGAACGCAACCTCGAGCAGGAGCTGGGCGTGCCGGTGATCGACCGGACGGCCGTGATCCTCGACATCTTCGCCGACCACGCCCACACCGCCGAGGGCAAGCTCCAGGTCGAGCTCGCCCAGCTGGAGTACAACCTCGCCCGCATGCGCGGCCTGTGGACGCACCTTGAACGCCTGGGCGCAGGGAGGATGGACGGTGGCATCGGCACCAGGGGCCCCGGCGAGTCACAGATCGAGACGGATCGCCGCCTGGCGCGCGACCGGATCACGGCGCTGCGCCGGCAGCTGCACCGCGTCGAGCGCAACCGTGCCGTGATGCGCGCGAACCGCGAGCGTGCCGCCCTCCCGTCGGTCGCCCTGGCCGGCTACACGAACGCGGGCAAGTCGACCCTGCTGAACGCCCTGACCGGAGCCGGAGTGGGGGTGGGGGAGCGCCTCTTCCATACGCTCGATCCGACCACGAGGGCGTTCACCCACGAGGGTCGCCGCTACCTGCTGACGGACACCGTCGGATTCATCCGCAAGCTGCCGCATCAGCTCGTCGAGGCCTTCAAGGCGACGCTGGAGGAGACCGTTCTCGCGGACCTCATCCTCCACGTCGTCGACGGCTCGGAGCCCGAGGAGGAAAGGGCCGCCTCGATCGCTGCCGCCGACGCGGTACTGGAGGAGATCGGCGCCGGCGCTTCGGCCCGGCTGCTGGTGATGAACAAGATCGACCTCCTCCAACCGGACGAGGTGCGCGACCTCTCGCTTCGTCACCCCGAAGCGGCGCTTGTATCTGCCGAGACCGGGGAGGGGCTCGAGGAGCTGCGCGGGCGGATCGCGGAGTCGATCAGGCGCGGTCTCACCGAGGTCGAGTTGCTCGTACCCTTTGCCGAGGGTGAGCGGCTTTCTGAGCTTCACGAGATCGCTGGCGATCTCCAGCGTGAGGATCGCGAGGACGGGGTACTCGTTCGCGCGCGGCTTCCTGCCGCCTTCGCGGACCGGTTCTCAGACCTGGAGCTCAACGGAGCGCGGCGAAGGCGCCGGGTATCCGCCGGCTGAGGCATACGAGCGCGGCCTCGAGCCGCTCGATACGTCTAGCGAACCTGTCCTGACCGACCCAGATGCGCTGGGCACGGAGTCGGACGAGCTCAACTTCATCAAGCTCGGCGAGCACGCCATCCTGCCGACGCGCGCGCACGACAGCGACGCGGGTCTCGACCTCTACGCAGCCGAAGCGGCCAGCATCGCGCCCGGCGGGAGGGTCAGCGTAGGCACCGCTCTCGCGATGGCGGTGCCGGAGGGCCTCGCGGGGCTTGTCCTGCCACGATCGGGCCTCGCGCTGAAGTCCGGCGTCACCCTGGTCAACTCCCCGGGCTTGATCGACCCCGGCTATCGGGGCGAGGTGCGGGTCCTGCTGCTCAACACCGACCGGACGAGAGAATTCCACGTCAAGCCTGGGGACCGGATCGCGCAGCTGCTGCTCGTTCCCTTTGCATCCACCAGACCGCTGCAGGCCGAGGCGCTCGACGAGTCGACCCGGGGCGCCGGGGGCTTCGGCTCGACCGGGTTCTAGCGGCGGGCTAGCTGAAGGAGACCTGCGGTGCCTCGCGCTCGGCGGCGTCGCTGATCTCGAAGAAGGGCTTCGCCGTGAACCCGCCCTGGTTGGCGATCACGGACCAGGGCCACTGCTGGATCCGGGTGTTGTACTGCTGGACGTTCGAGTTGTAGATCCGGCGGGAGGCCTGGATCTCGTCCTCGAGCTCCGAGAGCTGGCGCTGGAGCTGCTGGAAGTTCTCGGTTGCGCGCAGCTCCGGGTACTGCTCGGCGACCACCCGCAGACCACCGAGGGCGGCGGTGAGCTGACTCTCCGCCTGGCTCGCCTCGGCCGGGCCGCTGGCCTGCATTGCGGCGGCGCGAGCCTGGGTGACCTTCTCGAAGGTCTCGCGCTCGTGCGAGGCGTAGCCCTTGACGCTCTCGACCAGGTTCGGAACCAGGTCATGCCGGCGCTTCAACTGCACGTCGATGCCGCTCCACGCCTCCTCGCAGCGGTTGCGCAGGCTGACCATGTTGTTCCTGACGAACACATAGGTCAGCCCCGCCAGGATCAGCAGCGCGAGGATGATGATCACGATGACCATGCGCGGGGATCCTAGCCCGTCGAGGCCGCGCGCAGGGCGGAATCGTGTGCGGCGGCCTCGAACTCGTCGGAAAGCGGCTCGAGCTCGGGGCGCGATCCGGTGCGCCGTTCGAGGGCCAGCGCGATCAGGTGGTCGGCAAGCCAGGCGTTCTTCGGCAGCAGGGGCCCGTGCAGGTAGGTGCCGATCAGGTTGTGGCGCTTGACGCCTTCCCAGCCGTCCTGGTCGTTGTTTCCATGGCCGTGGAGCACCTTCCCGAGGGGCACGGCATCGGGCCCGAGGTAGGTGCGGCCGCCGTGATTCTCGAATCCCGCCAGGACCTGCGGTCCATGACCGAGATCGACCTCGATCGAGACGTTGCCGATCAGGCGTGGCCCGGGCTCCCTGATCGTCTCCAGATCTGCGATGCCGAGGCCGGCGACCGACTCGCCGGCGAGCTGATAGCGGTGCCCCAGCAGCTGGTAGCCGCCGCAGACGGCCAGGACGGCGGCGCCGTCGTCGACGGCCGAGGCGATGGCGTCCCGCTTGGTGTCGCGCATGTCCTCGGCGACCAGAAGCTGATCGCGGTCCTGTCCGCCGCCGATGTAGAGGAGGTCGTGCTCGGTGGGGTCGAAGCCGTCGCCGGGACCCGCAGCCGCGTATTCGAAGGGAATCCCGCGCCACTCGCAGCGGCGCTGGAGGAAGAGGAGGTTGCCCCGGTCGGCATAGATGTTCATCTGCTCCGGATAGAGCGCGAGCAGCCGCAGGGCGTCGGTCATCCGGGGCCCTCCAGAAGAACGACCGTCGAATCGGCCTCGTCCGGACCCGAGCGGATCTGCCGTCGGCCCGCAGGACGTATCCCCGCGGCCAGCGCCTCCTCCTCGAGTTCCTCGGCCGAGACGCGGTGCAGGGGCTCATCGTGGATCTCGCGCTCCATGTGTCCCTCCGGAGAGACGCGCTCGCGAATGCGCCTCACCCTGAGGGCGTCGTCGCCCACCTGCACCCAGAGTGGCTCACTCGAATACACCCACCCGTCGAACTCCCGCATGTCGGGGAGGATCTGGGTCGCGCCGGCGCCGGAGGAGAGCAGGGTGGACTCGTCGACGATCGTCAACGCGATGGTGGCGTCCGGGGCGCAGAGCTCGGCGAGCCGCACGAGCAGCGACCGCCTCGCGCCCGGGTGGATCATCTGGATGACATGCAGCGGGCCGATCGCGAGGGCCGGTTTGACGGGCACCGCCAGAGTCTCCGGCGCCTCCAGATCGGCTTCGATGAACCGGACGACCAGGCCCAGGCGCTGGGCCTCCGGTTTGAGGTCGGCGACCAGGTCCGGATCGTGCTCCACGGCGAGGACCTCGACTCCATTCCAGCCGCCTTCGGTCGAGTACCGGCCGCAGATCTCGAAGGTCACGCGTCCCGCGCCGGCGCCGAGCTCGAGCACCGGTCCGTCGGCAGCCTGCGCAAGCTCCTTCCAGAGCGGGATGTCGGCGTCGTATGACCCGAACTCGACTTCCTGCCAGATCCCGGCCTCGCTTCGCCTGCGCTCGTCGGTGTACATCGTCATGCCCAGAAGTCGGCCGCGAGGCCGCGGTCGGCAAGCAGAGTCCGTAGCTCGAGGAGGGCCGTATAGGTGGGGAGGGCGAAGAGCCGGTCGGGCGCCTGCGCGACCGCGGCGTCGAGGGACTGCGAGATCGGCCCGATCACCTCGATCGATTCCTCCGGCCACCCGGCGTACTTGAGCCGCAGCGCCATCTCGGGCGCGCGCGTCCCGGCGCACACCACACGACGTACGCTCTCCGAGAGCAGCTCGAAGTCGGCGTCCCAGATCCAGGAGACGTCCCGCCCGTCTGCGATCCGGTCGTTGAGAGCCAGCCACAGGTCGACGCCGTCGTTCGTGGATTCGAGCCGCAGGGTGCGGAGCACCTCGTTCGCGCCGGCCGGGTTCTTGATCAGGAGGATCGAGACGGGTTTGCCTGAGACGTCGATCGTCTCGACCCTGCCGAATACCGCCCGCACCGACTCGAGGCCCTCAGCGATCAGCTCCAGCGGGACGCCCGAGCGGAGCCCGGCGGTCACGGCAGCGAGGGCGTTGTAGACGTTGTAGAGCCCCGGCAGGGGGAGGTTCAGCTCCAGGTCGCCGTCCGGAGTGCGGATCCGGGCCCGCGAGCCTGAGATCCCGTGCAGCTCGATCTCGGTGGCGGCCACGTCCGGCGTGGGGCGGTCGGCGCCGCAGTTGGGGCAGCGGTAATGGCCGAGATGTCCGACGAAGGCGCGGTCATAGGCGTAGGGGTGTCCGCAACGGCGGCAGTGCTTGGCGTCATGGGCGTGCTGGAGCTCCGGCAGCGCCTGGCTCGAGTCCTCGATGCCGAAGTAGGTGACGCCGGGACGGCGGGTCAGCTCTCGGTCGCGGCCGAGGTCGGCGATCAGGGGATCATCGGCGTTCAGGGCGAACTCGCAGGCTCCGCTGAGCGAGCTGACCAGATCCGCCCAGTCATCGGCCAGGCGCTCGAGCTCGCCGTAGCGGTCGAGCTGGTCGCGGAACAAATTGCCGAGTACGAGCAGGCGGGGCCGTAGGCGCGGCGCAACCCTGGGCAGCCAGGCCTCGTCGAGCTCGAAGAGCCCCTCGTCGCCTTCCTGGTCGAGCAGCGCAGTCGCGACTCCCCAGTGCATGTTCGACCCCGCGCGATTGTGGATCGGAGTTCGCCCGGCGGCGGCCAGGATGCCGGCGATCATCCCGGCGGTCGTCGTCTTGCCGTTGGTCGAGCTGACCACGATGGAGCCGCGGTCGAGGCCAGTGGCGAGGCGATCGATCGCGTCCGGCGCCATCCGGATGAGCATTCGCCCGGGCAGCGTCGTGCCGCCGCCGCGGCCGCTGCGACGGCTGAGACCGCCCACGGCGCGCGCCAGGGCGACCTTCCCCTTGAAGAGGGTGCTCATGGATTCGCCAGGTTAGGTGGGCGCCGCGGGCGCGATCACGCGCAGGGCCCGCTCGAGGGTGCTGAGCTTTGCCGGGAGGTCGGTCAGGTGCTCCCCGTCCGCGTACAGCTCGAAGGGGCGGTCCGCGTTGATCTCGACGGTCCGGGCGCGGTCCTCGCCGACCTCCTCGTTCTCGAGGTGCGTTCCCTTGAACACCTTGGGCAGTCCGCGGATGTACCGGAGCTTGCTGACGTCGCTGATCGTGATCACGTCGAGCAGGCCGTCGCCGAGTTCGGCGTGGGGGGCGACGAACATTCCCCCGCCGAAAGCCCGGCTGTTGGCCACCGCGACGGAGTAGCCGGTGAAGGTGATCGGGTCACGGTCGTCGAGGCCCACCGTGAAGGTCGCGGGCTGCCAGGAGGCGAGAGTTCGCAGGGCCGCATAGGCGTACACGAGGTTTCCCTTGACGAAGTGGGTCTCGTTCGCGAGCCGGTTGCACTCGGAGTCGAACCCACACGAGGCGATGCAGAGGAACCGCCGGTCGTTGGCCACACCGACGTCGATCTCGCGGACTTGGTGCTCGGCGAGCAGGGCGACCGCCTCGGCCGGTTCCTTGGGAATCCCGAGTACCCGCGCGAGGTCGTTGCCGCGCCCGCCCGGAACGATCCCCATCGGATGCCCGGTTTCGGCGAGGGCGCCGCCGATCTGGCCGATCAGGCCGTCGCCGCTCATCACGACCGGAATCTCGGCGCTGTCGATAGCCGCCCGGGCTTCGGCGACACCGTGGTCGAGGCTCTCGGTGCGCACGACCCGGTAGGGGACACGCTGTCGCTCGAGCTCGCGTTCGACCTCGGGGAGCAGCTTGAGCGTCCGCCCGCCCGCGGAGTGCGGATTGACGAGGAGCAGGTGGCGACGGTCCGTGCTGATCGGATGAATCTAGTTGGGGCGGACCTGGCGCGATGGACGCCGAGCCAGGAAGTACGTGCCGCCGGCCTCGCCGCTCACCGCGGGCTCCAATCCGACGCGGCGGAATCCGCGCCGCAGGACCGATTCCGGGGTGTAGAACGGGGTTTGCGCCCCCCAGCTCGCGGCGATCAGCGCGTGGCCGCCGGGTCGCAGGACGCGGCCGATCTCCGCGAAGAACGGAGGGACGTTGAGCTGGGTGACCAGGTCGAAGGATTCGTCCTCGAACGGGAGGTTCGCGGCGTCGGCGACCTTGAAGGCGACGCGCCCTTCCGGATCCAGGCCGATGCGCGCCCGGGCTCGGCGGATCATCTCCTCGGAGAAGTCCACGCCTCGGACCCGGGCGCGGGGGAACTCGCGGGCGACGAGGAGGGCGGCCTCGCCATGACCGGTGCCGAGGTCGAGAGCCCGCTCCGGCTCGGGATGGACGTGGAGGAGACCGGCGGCGAGCGCGGCCAGATATTCCGGGCTCGAGCGGCCGGCGCCGCCCCAGTCAGCCGCCCGCGCTTGCCAGAAGCGGTGGCTCGGGCCGCGGAGCAGCGGCCAGGCGACCGGCGCCCTCGCCACCACCGCGTTGATCGTCCTGCCGATGAGCCGGACCCGGAGAGGAGGTCCCGTCCGTTCGATGTTGCCGGTCACGGGCGCGATGATCGTAGCCGCCGGAAGTAGGCTTCGGCGCCTTGAGGCCGTGCCGGACAGCCCTGGTGGCTTCGCTGGCCGTGATCCTGGTCGCAGGATGTGGCGGCGGGGACGGCGATGACGAGACCACGAGCGCTGCCCTGCCCGCCGGCTGCAGCCAAGGCGCGGCGCCGCAGCCGAAGCAGGTGCAGCTACCACCGCCGCGCACGACCCTGAGCGGTCCCGCCACCGCGACGGTCGAGACGAGCTGCGGCAGCTTCACGATCGCACTCGACACCGAGAGGGCCCCGAAGACAGCGTCCTCGTTCGCCTATCTCGCACGCCGAGGCGTCTATGACGACACGCTCTTTCACCGGACCATTCCCGGCTTCGTCGTGCAGGGCGGGGATCCGCAGGGCAGCGGGACCGGCGGACCGGGCTACTCGGTCGACGAGCCCCCGCCGCGGAACCTCTCCTACACGCAGGGCATCGTCGCGATGGCGAAGAGCCAGGCCGAGCCGCCTGGGCGGTCCGGAAGCCAGTTCTTCGTGGTCACCGCCGCCGACGCCGGCCTGACGCCCGACTACGCCCTGGTCGGGCGTGTGTCGTCCGGGCTCGACGTCGTCCAGCAGATCGAGCAGCTCGGCACCTCGTCCGGCCGACCGAAGGCGCCCGTCATCATCAAGCGGGTGATGATCCAATCGGGCTGATGGCAAAGCTGGGCGTTGGCGACGAGGCACCGGACTTCGAGCTGGAGGGCACCGGTCCGCGCACGTGCTCGCTGGCGGATTTTCCCGGCGGGGTCATCCTCGCGTTCTATCCGGGCGACTTCACGCCGACCTGCACGAAGCAGTTCTGCTCCTATCGCGACCACGATGACCAGCTCGCGGGGCTCGGAGTTCCGATGGTCGGGATCTCGCCGCAGTCCGTCGAGTCGCACGAGCGTTTCAGCGACCGGTACGGCCTCAACGTCCCGCTCCTGGCGGACCCCGACAAGAGCGTCGCCCGGGCCTACGGGGTCGTCGGTCCGGGGGGGTTCATCCGTCGCGCGATCTTCCTCGTCGACAGCGAGAGGATCATTCGCTACCGGCACGTGGCGCTGGTCGGGCTCGGCTACCAGGCCGTCGGTGACCTGGAGCGGGCCGTCGCCGCCCTCCCCTAGGCCATTGGCCGCCGAGCGCGTCGAGACGGAGACGTTCGAGGTCGCGGCCGAAGGTCGTGGGCTGGCCGGCGAGGAGGTGGGGGTGGGGCCTGCCGTCGTGCAGCTCCACGGGTTGACCGCGACGCGGCGCTACGTCCTGCACGGTTCCGTCGCGCTTGCCCGCCGCGGCCACCGGCTGGTCTCCTACGACGCCCGCGGACACGGCGTGTCCGACCCGGCTCCGGCGGGCGGCGGCTATTCCTACGGCGAGCTGACCGACGATCTGCGCGCGCTGCTGGCCGACCGCTGTCCCGACGAGCGCCCGGTGCTGGTGGGTCACTCGATGGGCTGCCACACCGCCGTCGCCCACGCTCTCGGCCACGCCGACTCGGTCGGGGCCCTCGTCTTGGCCGGCCCGGTGACCCTGAGCCTCCCGGCGCCCGATGAGGCGCTCGCACACTGGGACCGGCTCGCGGACGGCTTGGAGCGGGGAGGGGTGGACGGCTTCATGGCTGCATACGAGGCCGATATGCACGTCGATCCCGGCTGGCGGGAGACGGTGCTGCGGATCAACCGGGAGCGCATGGAGCGTCACCGCCACCCGAAGGCGGTGGCGCAGGCGATCAGGGAGGTGCCTAG